>NZ_MUFO01000014.1:0-73793 GCF_001995345.1 Salinivibrio sp. IB872
ATGGTGACTAACCTCGTGGGTGTCCCGCCGTCTGTCTTTTTCTCAGCCAGTGCTGAATCGGCGTTCACACCGAGAGCAAGCTTTGCTCGATAGGCAGTAACTCAGGTGGTGGCATGGTCACGGTTTGCAGTCCTGCCGCTTGCAAGGCGGTTTTTATGGTATCGAGATGCGCTTGTGTTGCCTCTGGCCAATTACTGGCATCACCCGTCACACCTGCGCGGTGAAAGCCATTTAAACGTACGGAAAACACATTTCCCTGCGCCAACTGCATTTGCTGCAAATCATATAAATAGGCACAGAGTGGCGACAGATTAGCTTGCCAGTCGGTATACCCGGGGATCAGTAACAGCCGCACTTCCTGCAATTTTCCCTGCTTCGCCAGCCAACTTAGGCTGTCACGCACACGGCGAGACGAATGTCCGGTCAAGGCCCGATGCGTGTCATCACCCCATGCTTTCATATCCACCATGGCACCGTCCATGTAGGATGACAACGCCTGCCAACGCTGACATGACACACCGCCATTAGTGTCGATTAAGCATGTAAGGTGGGCTAATTCAGGGTGCTGTTTGACCGCGTGAAAAAGCGCGCGGACAAAGCGCCATTGCAGACTGGCCTCACCACCACTGACGGTAATGCCACGAATAAAGTGTCGTTGTTGATAAATCGCCGTCACCGCCTCGGCCAAAGACATATCGAATGCGCTTGCACTGTTACGTTCAATGGTTTCAGGGTTGTGGCACCCTGGGCAACGAAATTGGCAACCTTGCAGAAAAAACACCATCCGATTACCGGGACCATCGACACAGGAATAGGGCAACACACTCGCCACCCGAGCCACTGGCCCCAATATTTTCTCCTGCTCAGGATGGCTCATGGGTGTCTGTCCAACGCGCGCCCGCGAGAAATTCCGCACTCACGACTCTTGGCTGCCGCGCTGTCACTGTCGTCATCTCAGAAGCTTCTGCGCCCAATACCGTGGTATTGGTGCGAGAGCCCGATTGTTTAAACTGGGCAATCTCCGACTTTTTCACCATATAGCCGGTGATACGCACAAGATCATTCCCATCTGTATTCGCAGTGAATTCACGCAGCCCGGATTGCAGCGCCCCTAAACATAAATCGGTTAATGCATCAGGATTGCCTTTAATGGTGTCATCCAATGTCAGGATCTCGCTCACACCCGCTTCAAAGTAAGAGTGTAACGGCGCAAGCGCCTGTAAATGGGTGACAGGATCCGGTTCATAACCGTAACGAATCCGCACCCCCGGAGTGGTCCCTTGGTCAATGGATAACCCACCTTGCGCATGCAGCAACGCTCGCCCACGCCAGCCATGCTTCACTGGAGTCTCTGCTACAAACGTACTTAATGCTTTGGTGATATCGTGTGCCATCTCATTCGCCGCTGCATCGTGACCATATTCGCCACATAGGCCTTGGCGTGCCATCAGAGTATTGACCGCTTCAGCCATCGCGTACACGCCAAACATTGGGACAAATTTTTTCTCATCAATTAAGCCTTCCTGCACCAGAAAGCTATTAAAAAAGTGCGATTCTTGATGCAGAAAGTGACTGCGTGCATCGATCAGCTCCACCATCAATGCACCGTAATGTGGCAAGGTGTGCGAGAGCAATGTCGAGAGATCATTGGCTTCTTCTGCGACTTTTTTTAAGTTAAGGCGCACCAAGGTGTTCGCACCGCCTCCAATCGGTAGCGCGTTGTAACAGCTCACAATCCCCATATTGGGAGAGTGAGCCTCTGCATCACCAAATGTGGCTTGGTGTACCGGCCAGTTAGCAATATGTGGCTTGCTACAGGCAATGATGTTATCTGTCGCCTGCCGAACTAGGGTGCGCGGGGTACGAGACGGATCCACCATCAAGGTCAGGTTGGGGGCAACTTGCTGCAGTTCTGCGTCGATGCGCAAAATCATGCGACAAACACGATTATCATCTGGGCCAATATTGGCATGCATAAATGCGTCTGGCAGTGTTCTATCGAGCTGGATCCAGAATCGCTTCAGCGCTTGATACAAATGTTCATCACTCACATCCTCGCAATATGGCAGCAGGAGTTGATCGAGGTAACCCAAAAACACCGGGATATTAGTCACCGAAGGCACATGATGGTAAAGCACCATGAGCTTCATCAGCGCATCCTCTAGATCGGTTGCCGGCGTTAACGCCAAATACTCCGACCCACGTTTTAAAAAGCGGGCATAATCGGGCAACACATAACGCGGTTTAAAGGGAGCGTGACCCTCAAACATATCGCCAATCACACCCTGCTCCATCGCAGCCACGAGCGCTCGGCTGCAAGGTACGTAGGGCAAAGCCGCATCGGCTTGCGCAGCGAGCGCTAACGTTTTCTGCGATGGGGTTAAGTGCGGATGGGTAACAATGGCATGCATAGCGTCTGTCATGCGGGGCTCCTGACAAGCTGAGTTCTAAAAATAACCCCATGAGAATAAAGGGTTATTTTCTTAGAGTATGTTAGCTTGTCCACACGATGGAAAACCGCTATCTCTCACGTGATGCTTCCACGTCTGTCGTGTGACCTTGTGTTTGTTCTGGTGGTGCAAACAAGCACTGCCATCGTTGCCGAAAGCTCAGGTCGGGCTGCGTGGCGTCTCGCCACATTTGTTTCCATTCAGCAAAGGTCACCACCAGAGGGTTAAAGCTGTTCACTGGCTTGGGGATCCCATAGCGCACCGGCTCAGATTCCGGCTCGAAGGTGCCAAATAGCTTGTCCCAAATGATTAAAATGCCCGCGTAGTTTTTGTCGATGTACTGAGGATTTACGCCATGATGAACGCGATGATGAGACGGGGTATTAAAAATCCACTCCACAGGTCCCAGTGTCTTTATCCATTGAGTGTGAACAAAAAACTGTAACCCTAAATTCAGCAGTACAACAAACACCACCCATTGCGGCGGAAACCCAATCACTACAAGCGGCAGCCAAAACAGCCACATCCCTGCCAGCGGGTACATTAAGCTTTGGCGAAACGCGGTGCTAAAGTTCATCCGCTCTGAGCTATGGTGCACCACATGCGCCGCCCACATCCAGCGCACACGATGGCTAGCACGGTGAAACCAGTAATAACAAAAATCCTGCGCGACCATCAGTAATAAAAACAGACTTACCGACATCTCAATATCAAACAGCCGCCAGCCAAACCACCACAAATACACCTTGGCAATCAGCAACCCGGTCAGTAAATCTGCCGCTTGATGCAACCCCGCTAAGGTAAAATTACAAAGCACTTCTGGCACGTAATAACGGGCATTGTCACCCAGCTTTCCTTGGCGCAGCGCCACCCAGTACTCTCCCAACATGCATAAGAAGAACACGGGAGCCAGCACAAGCAGTAGCCATTCGGGATGGGAAATCAGTTCGGTCACGGGGCCTTTATCGCACGGTACAAATTATTAACATGTTAGGAGGTTCTGCCCAACCTGTAAGGAAAAGCATCACCAAGCTGTTAGTTTGCGCACACATTGCAATGCGGTGGGTGTTCTTCATCAATGGTGAAAAGCGCCCAAACGGCGCCTTTCACTATTGTCAGCCGTTTAATTTTAATCGTCGCCGTAGTATTGCACGCCGAGCTTAATTCGCTCACGTCCTTGCGCTAGGCGGTGTTTATTTGTATCCCGTAGCGAATAAATACACCCGCAGTATTCCTGCTGGTAAAAACGCTCGCGCTTGCTGATTTCTATCATGCGCTGGCTACCGCCTTGCTTGCGCCAGTTGTAATCCCAGTATTGGACATCTGGATAGGGAGCCGCTGCGCGATGGCCACAATCATTAATTTGCTGCATGTTCTTCCAGCGCGAGATACCCAGTGAACTACTGATAAACCGGAAACCATGTTCGGCGGCATATAGCGCTGTACGCTCGAACCGCATATCAAAGCAAATGGTACAGCGTATTCCGCGCTCGGGTTCAAACTCCATCCCCTTTGCTCTGGCGTACCAGTTATCGGTGTCGTAATCCATATCGATAAACGGCACGTCATGGTCTTCTGCAAAGCGAATATTCTCCTGCTTGCGAATTTCGTATTCTTTAGCAGGATGTATGTTGGGATTATAAAAAAAGATGCTGTAACGGATCCCACTCGCTTCAATGGCTTCCATCACCTCGCCCGAACAAGGGGCACAACAAGAGTGAAGCAGTAACTGGTCGTTGTCGCGATCAAAGTCAGGCGGCAAAGGCAACGGCGTACGTGTAAATTCAGACATGACAGTTCCGTGTTCATAATGCTCAAACAAAAACGCGAATATTCATATATTTGCGCATTAAAATGAATTCTAGCACGCCATCGCCCAACTTTTCAGGCAAGGTTATTCCCCCAATGGGTTTTTGCGGTTTTTATGATCTATACGCACCTCACTGGCCTGCATATGATGCTCACCAGTGACCTCAACGTTCATGCCAGGTTCAAGCTCATCAAGCATGTCAGGGTCAGCCACAACTTTATAAAGACCATCACTGGTGGATACCATCATGTGGTCTTCTGCGATGTCCGTTACTTGCCCGTTTACAACGCTGGGTTGCGCATCGGCCAACACACCAAAGCTAAAGAAAAAACCTAAAAGACAGAGTAATGTTTTCATGGACGTTCCTCTTTGTATTCGCAATCCGCAGCAAACAAAGTAAAGAACAAGGGGGAAATCGTTGCCAGTGAAATACTGACTCTTTGTTATGGCGTCAACCAGACGCTCGCGTCACACGCCGCTAGTCCCCTACTTTTATCTCGTAAGTGGTAAAGCATTCACCCAGCATGTGTGTTTTAAATACTCGTCGAGCACGTTGCGTTAAAAACCTAGAATCCCGACGAGTGTGCAGTAAATGAAGATAAATAACCTGATGACCAAGCTGTTCAGCGCGCAAGAGTAGAAACTTAAACACGTGCCGCCCAAGTCCCCAGTGCGTGTTATCCAACACGATCGCCAATTCAACCCCCATTTCCGCACGCTGAATACCACACCATCCTACGAGACAGTTGTTGACACTCACCGCCCTAACCAAACACCCGTCTTGAGCATCAATATGCCGTTTCTCTCTCACCCATGCTTTGATGCTCTGTGCATCAAAAGGGGCATGTTCGATAAGATGCTGCCGAGTGCTGGGTTTATTGAGTATGGGGATAAAGTCGTTTGGTGTGATCGCATCGAGTGGTAAGTAATTAATCATCCTCACACTCCAGTATTGGGGCAACTTTTGGAGGCGTTCAATGTCAAGAAGCGCCAGAGTAAGCTTACAATATCAAACAGAAGCGGCAGGATCCGAACAAGGTGTGGAATATGTTGATGAGATCTGTCTTTATGCGATCAAAAAAGCCGCTGAGTAATCAGCGGCTTTTCGATATGTGGCGGAGGGATAGGGATTTGAACCCTAGAAGGGCTATTAACCCTTGCCGGTTTTCAAGACCGGTGCTTTCAACCGCTCAGCCATCCCTCCGAACAGGTTTGTATATTAATGATGGCCTTTCGCAATGTAAAGTACTGCAACACTATTTTTCGTTTAAGTGATGGATATTTATCCATTATTCGAACACAGTGACTTCACATCGGAGGAGCAAGTTGGTACAACGTGTCTATCCTCCATGAAGAGGCCGCGTTTTAATAACTCAGGAACAGACATGACCATAGATAGTTTTCTCGTCAAAATCACAAAGACACCCGAGATGGTGACGTTTGATGAGACCTTGGCCGTGATCGATGCACATTACGATTACGCCCCGACTCGCTTTACTAATGGCAATCTCGCCAATAAAGCGGGCCAAAATACCGGTTCGTGTAAAGTATTGGCATTTTGCCAACTGCACGAGTTAACCGAAGAGCAGACCCTTGCGTGTTTTGGCGGGTATTATCGTGAGGATGTGCTCAGCAACCCATCAGGCAACGACCACCAAAACATCCGTAATTTTATGGTCACCGGCTGGAAAGGTGTCGACTTCGACAAAATGCCACTTAAAGCGAAAACAGGTGTGCATTCATAACTCATAAAAAACGGCGATCAAGTGATCGCCGTTTTTACACGCTTCGCGACAATCTACACAGTTTGGTGCCGAGGCAGGAAGATTTCACCCATCATACAACGCACACTCCCTCCGCCGACGGTTTCAATGGTGTTCACATCAATCGGCACCAGCTTGCCAAATTGACGTAAGGTGCGCTTTTGATCTTCAGTAAACGCACTATACGCAGAAAGGGACATCACAATTAACGACTCACCATGACGGTTACGTAGCTGCAAAATATTGCCACACAGTCGATTCATCTGTGCTTCGCTGATTGAAACGAGGGTTTTGTCTTCAGCGAGCGTATTACACACGAGATCGCGTTGAGCAGGCTCGATAACCTCGTCACACACCACAGCAAATGCTTCACCCACCGCCATCATGACATTGGTGTGATACACAGGATTGCCATCGCTCATTTCCGTGTTAAAGCTGACAACTTGACGCATTCCCACTTTGGCAGCCCATTCGGTTAGCAAAATGCTGTCACAGCGGTGGGAAAGCGCGGCATAAACACGCTGGTTGAGGTGATCAATCACCATCGCACCCGTGCTTTCTAGAAACGCTTCGTCTTTATCATGACACTTTACTTTGTGCACATGGTTAACGGCGTAACCCGCTTTATCAAGGGCAGCCATCAAACGCTCAGGCTTCACTTCAAGTTGGCGGTTAGGACATGCCATTGGATACAGATACAGCTCACCGCTAGGCAATGTACTAAACCAGTTGTTAGGAAACACGGCATCAGGCGTGGCTGGGTCGGCGTCTGGATACTCCATCACCACGACATCAATACCATGGCGACGTAGCGTCATCACCATATTATTAAACTCTGCCATGGCGCGCGTTTTCACTTCCTCATCAGGCAAAGCCAGCGCATGCTGGAAACCATTATCTTCACTGGTTTGTGCATTAAATTTAAAGTGCACAGGTGGCACCATGACCACCGCAGACGCTGCGTGTGGATGTGTAAGCGGATATTGGGTATCACAGCTCGCTAAAAACGCCATAAGCAAACCTTCCAAAACAACATGATTAAAAGAGTATAGATGGCCTGTCGCGTACACGATCACTTGTCAGTGCACACTGGCCAGAATGCTTGATAAATTTGATAACCGCAGGAAAATATCATTGAAACAACTCTTTTACAAACGGAGTTTTTTTGATGCGGCCGGATCGCCCGAAACCTAAAGTCCCGCGACAAGTAGCGAAATGCTCTCTATCGCTGATTTTAGACTTTACGAGGCCAAGCGAAAGGGACGTAATTGTGTGGTTTCCGAACTGAATCAGTATTCGCCCAACGTTAGTGCACCGTCAAAGTAACTATAAGGTAGCGTCAACGAATCGGCACCCACTCTCGAGGAGGGGTTAGCCCCAACTGAGCAAACTCCGCTTTGCTGTAAATACCGGAGCCTTGGTGCCCGACAGAGATAGGGATATGATCAGCAGGCATTCCAGCAAACACTTTATGGATGTAGACCGCAGCGTGAATGCCATGCTTTTCACCGTCTAACACATATCCACCAGCCGCCATACCCTCACCAACCGCCACTTTCCAAAAAGCAAAAACAGGATGCTTCGTGTTTTGATTCGTCCAAGTAATCACTTGGTTTGCGTCGATATTCTTTCCCATTCCATCGCGTAATGTTTGGTAGCTGCCCACAAAAAGCACATCATAGTCATCCTCCAGGACCGCTTTCTTCCAATCAGGAAATGTTGTAAACCTTTCAATTCTCGTGATCGTTTGATTTAACTTGGAAAAAAGGTTGGCCTCGCTTTGCAAATAAGCGGTATTGATTTTTGCAGTGGGGCCATCATCGAAGAGAATTTTAATGTTTTTAATTGGTTGGTTATAAAGCTGAATCACATCAGACAGTGAGCGATAAAAATGAGGCCGCTCAAGAACCCCGGTCACACGAACAGGACCATTTAGTCTCTCAATCAACGGCTGGGGATCGCCATTTACGCCAAGAAAAACAACATCAATATTTTCATGCTGTAGCCTGGGCAGCATGTGATTCAGTGCAATGTCATCACAAAGCAACACCACATCAGGCTTTACCTTTTTATAAAAGGCAAATGCTTCGTCAGCTTTGCGTTGATGCGCTGATACAGGTAGCTTTTTGGCGTTCATCTCAAAACGCGATACATGGATACTTTTATCGAGCACCTTGTTCAAGCCAAGGGTATAACTCTCGGTCCACGAGAATGTTTTGTGATAGCTATCAATAATCAATAATTTGTGATCCTGAGCGACGGCTTGACTCAGCATCCCAAAGGCGAAAGTTATGCCTAAAATCAATGCTCTCATTAAATGGCCTCTTATCTATCGTATTAACAATGTAGCCAAATAACGATGACACCTCTCGGTGACATTAAAAAAACTGACGGTAATTGAGTGTAATTAAGTTATCAGTCACCTATGAAGTGGACCGTCGGTATCCTACAAGCAGCGATTGCGCTTTTTGTATAGCTATTGAACTGAGGGTCTATACTGAATATACAGGGATGGAGGGCATAAAATGACACCGGCGCAGCCAACGAACAACGAAGTGCAACGGCTTCATTTACTTCATGATTTAGGCATTTTAGACACCGGTCGTGAAGACAGGTTTGAGCGCATTGTTCGCGTTGCTGCCTATATCTCAGCGTGCCCCATTGTGGCGATAAGCTTAGTAGACGAGCATCGTCAGTGGTTTAAAGCAAAGCGTGGACTGGCGGTGAATCAGACAGGACGTTCAGAGTCCATTTGTGGACACGCTATCCACCAGCTAGAGCCGCTTGTGGTTAGTGACACATATCTTGATGAGCGCTTTGTCGACAACCCCTTAGTCACAGGCCCTCCCTTTATCCGCTTTTACGCCGGCTTCCCATTTAGTTTGGATAACGAGCACATTCTCGGCACCCTTTGCGTGATAGATAGACAACCTCGTGAGCTCGATGGCCCCTGCCAGCGCGCGTTGGCAGATCTTGCCCACATTGTCGAGCACGAGTTGACCATGACTCAACAAAATGTGCTGGACCCCTTAACCGGCCTGTTAAACCGGCGCGGCTTTAAGCGAGAAATTAGCGAATACCTCAATGACGACTTGGTGATCGAGGATCGCTACACCCTATTGCACTTCGACGTTCGCCAACTCCACCAACTTAATCATGACTATGGTAAGCTCGCCGGCGATCAGATTCTCAAAACCTTTGCGCGTTGTTTGAATGATGTGTTTGATGATGTGGGCTGGATAGGACGTATAGAGGGGTGTGAGTTTGCTGCGTTATTGATACAACAAGATGCAGATGCCGTTGATAATCAGCTAGAACAACTATATAGCAGACTCTCACAACAGCTTTCTTCGTATCGCTACCCATTTAGTTATACCGCGGGACTTGCGCACTTCAGTGCCGTTGACCATACGGTCACGTTGGATACTATGTTGCTCGATGCTAGCAATGAAGTAAGACATTACCCATTACCAAGAGAAAGATAAGTGCTAAGGAAGGAAATTGGAGCGACATACGAGGTTCGAACTCGTGACCTCAACCTTGGCAAGGTTGCACTCTACCAGCTGAGCTAATGTCGCTTTGTGACAGGCGTTTATAACGCTTTAGAAACTTGGTTGCGGTAGTCGAATTTGTCGCGGAATGCAATTCGCGCAATGCAATTGCGACGACCGTAGGTGTTATTGATAAACTTGCCTACGCTAATGACTTCACATACCTAAAATTTGGTTGCGGGAGCCGGATTTTATCGCGCAATGCAATTGCGACGACCGCAGGTCTTGTTGATAACCTTGCCTACGTTAATGACTTCACATACCTAAAATTTGGTTGCGGGAGCCGGATTTTATCGCGCAATGCAATTGCGACGACCGTAGGTCTTATTGATAAACCTGCCTACGTTTATGACTTCACATACCTAAAATTTGGTTGCGGGAGCCGGATTTGAACCGACGACCTTCGGGTTATGAGCCCGACGAGCTACCAGACTGCTCCATCCCGCGTCCGTAACATCAATCATTGCTTGATGTGGGCAAAACTTGGAGCGACATACGAGGTTCGAACTCGTGACCTCAACCTTGGCAAGGTTGCGCTCTACCAGCTGAGCTAATGTCGCTTTGTCGCAAGCGTTTTATAACGCTTTGTAAAATTTGGTTGCGGGAGTCGAATTTGTCGCGCAATGCAATTGCGACGACCGTAGGTCTTATCGATAACCTGGCCTACGTTAATGACTTCACATACCTAAAATTTGGTTGCGGGAGCCGGATTTGAACCGACGACCTTCGGGTTATGAGCCCGACGAGCTACCAGACTGCTCCATCCCGCGTCCGTAACATCAATCACTGCTTGATGTGGGCAAAACTTGGAGCGACATACGAGGTTCGAACTCGTGACCTCAACCTTGGCAAGGTTGCGCTCTACCAGCTGAGCTAATGTCGCTTTGTCGCAAGCGTTTCATAACGCTTTGTAAAATTTGGTTGCGGGAGCTGGATTTATCGCGCAATGCAATTGCAACGACCGTAGTCGTGTCATATTANACATCAATCATTGCTTGATGTGGGCAAAACTTGGAGCGACATACGAGGTTCGAACTCGTGACCTCAACCTTGGCAAGGTTGCGCTCTACCAGCTGAGCTAATGTCGCTTTGTCGCAAGCGTTTCATAACGCTTTGTAAAATTTGGTTGCGGGAGCTGGATTTATCGCGCAATGCAATTGCAACGACCGTAGTCGTGTCATATTACTTTCGACTGAATAAATCGTCTCTACAACCTAAAATTGGTTGCGGGAGCTGGATTTGAACCAACGACCTTCGGGTTATGAGCCCGACGAGCTACCAAACTGCTCCATCCCGCGTCCGATTTTTACTCCGCCTAGTGAAAACATGGAGGCGCGTCCCGGAGTCGAACCGAGGTCCACGGATTTGCAATCCGCTGCATAGCCACTCTGCCAACGCGCCTTTCTTTTTGTTTCCGCCGCTGCGGTACGGGGAGGCATTCTACGGATTAACGTGATCGAGTCAACACTTATTATTTAATAAAAGCTTCAACTGCCTGCTTTGTAAACGAAAAAGCCAAACTTCGCGCGATTTGATGCAGTTTTCAGCATTTTATCTTTATTATTATCAACCCAATCCGCGTTTTCCTTTGTGCAACACTGGGGATGATTAGGTCTACGTGCACAAACCTACCTTCCTCTCTCCTCCTCTGTTAAAAACAAAACTATCGCTATTAACAATTTTGTGACAACCAAACCATCCACTAATGGTTTTATCAATTTATCAACAATTTGTGTTTTTGCTCTACAGTCAAAAGGTCGCATGGAGTTTAGCGACCCTTATTCACTCAAGGAGGAACTATGCATTATAAACGCACGGCTCTGGCCGTTGTCCTTGCAACAAGCTGCACCCTCGCGCAGGCTGAAGATAAAAAAGTCTGGATCTCGATCGGTGCAGATGCACAACAAACTGCTTTATCTTCTGGGGCACAGCCTTTATTAGCACAATCAGTTGCTCATAATGGTCAAGCATGGATTGGTGAAGTCAGTGAATCTGAGTTAGCCGCCCTCTCCCACGAAATGCACGAAAACCATCACCGCTGCGGTGGTTATATCGTGCATTCATCCGCCCAAAGTGCGATGGCAGCGAGTAACATGCCACTTTCGCGCGCAAGCTTTATCGCTCCAGCAATTAGCCAGCAAGCGTTAGTGACCCCTTGGATTAGCCAAATTGATAGCGCACTCATTGTTAATACCATTGATCGCCTTACCGATTTCCCCAACCGTTTCTACACCACAACATCAGGGGCCCAGGCTTCCGATTGGATAAAACAGCGTTGGCAATCGCTCAGTGCAGGGTTAGTCGGTGCGTCCGTCACTCAGATTTCACACAGTGGGTATAATCAAGCGTCGGTGATGTTAACCATAGAGGGCTCAGAATCGCCCGACGAATGGGTCGTCGTCGGCGGCCACCTAGACTCGACGATTGGCTCGCGCACCAATGAGCAAAGTATTGCGCCTGGCGCCGATGATGATGCCTCGGGGATTGCTGCCGTCACAGAAGTGATCCGCGTCTTGGCGCAAAACAACTTCCAGCCTAAGCGGAGTATCGCATTTGTTGCCTACGCAGCAGAAGAAGTTGGATTGCGTGGTTCGCAAGACGTTGCCAACCAATTTAAGCAAGCGGGCAAAGAGGTTCGTGGTGTCTTACAACTGGACATGACAAACTATCAAGGGTCTACTGAAGACATTGTCTTTATCACCGACTATACCGACAGTCAGCTCACTCAGTATCTCACGCAGTTGCTTGACGAATACTTGCCTACTTTAAATTACGGATTCGATACTTGTGGCTATGCCTGTTCCGATCACGCCTCGTGGCACCAAGTCGGCTATCCAGCCGCCATGCCGTTTGAAGCCAAATTTAATGATTACAACCCTAACATCCATACGCCGCAAGACACCTTGGCAAACAGCGATAGCGAAGGGGCTCACGCCGCGAAGTTCACGAAACTCGGTTTGGCCTATACGGTGGAGCTCGCGAACGCCGACAGCTCGCCCAATCCGGGTAACGAGCTGAAACTCGGAGAGCCCATCAATGGACTCTCTGGCGCTCGTGGGAATGAAAAGTACTTCAACTACCAGTTAGAACAATCCGGTGCGCTAGTGATCCGAACCTATGGCGGTTTTGGTGATGTAGACTTGTACGTCAAAGCCAACGGCGATGTCAGTAAGGAGAACTGGGATTGTCGCCCTTATCGCAGTGGCAATGATGAAGTTTGCCGGTTCGACAATGCAACGCCCGGTAACTATGCAGTGATGCTGCGAGGGTACCGTACCTATGACAACGTCAGCCTGATTGTCGAGTAGCTCCATAACCACTGCCGCTCAGCGGCAGTGGTTTTATTCTCTTGCTGAAGATGGCGTTATCCATCGGAAGGTTAAATTAATCCGAGCGCCCACGGTTTTTTGTGTTTTGGGTAGCGCATGTTGCCAATACGTTTGTGTTTTCCCAGCCATGACCAGTAACGCGCCATGACTCAACAAAAACTCGCGTTTTTCTTTACTTTGGGTATGACGGAATAAAAACCGTCGACTTGCGCCCAAACTCACCGATGCAATCGTCGGCTGCTCCCCTAATTCGGCTTCATCATCTTTGTGCCATCCCATGTAATCACTGCCATCTCGGTAGAGGTTAAGCAACACGGTATTGAAACGGGCATGCGTGGCAGCCTCAACACGGGCTTTCAAATCCAATAGCTCAGGTGTCCAAGGACGGGGAGATAACGTGAGTCCACTGTAGGTGTAAGCATGATCGCCGTACCAAGCTAATAAACGCGGCTGCATCACGGTACGACCAAACATCGAAATGGGTAATTGTTGCCAAGGTGTGTGCTGATGCAATGCCGCCATTAGGTTATCGGCATCAGCCAATGGCAACCAATCTGGCTGCCAATTGACAGTCGCTTGTGGCATAGCAACGGCTTGCTGAGCGTCGAACTCGGCATGGTTAAAAAAGCTTTGCTGTTGCGGAGAACCCCTCATACTGAACGCTTGCTGGTTATCACTCGTAGCTGTCAGTATGTAGTTTGTCAGCGAATTGGATCAACCCGATGGCCACTCATGCCGTTAATACGGTACCAGCCCGCAATGCTAAATCGTTGTCGTTTCGCGGGTAATACCTCGTGAGGAAACTCTTCCGATAAGAAGGTTACAAGGCGACCGGCCTGGGGCCATAATGTTTTCAGATGGCTCCCATCAGCATGGTAAATAACGATTTCGCCCCCGTCTTCTTCACACCAGTCATGATTCAAATAGAGCACTGTAGTGACTTTTCGGTTTGAGCGGCCTTTGAATGCGTCCACGTGTTTAGCATAAAAATCACCGGGATTATACTTGGCGAAATGCGCTTCATATTCAAAAAGACCAAGAAAGAGGTGACGATTAAGCGCAAGCTGCAGTTCAGACATCTTATCGAGTAACGCATCAATGGTTGGGACATGGCCGCGCTCTAACCAATGGATCTTATCGGTGCGGATTTGAGTATTAGTATGTTGCTTCTGCTCGCGCCCAATACTGGCTTGCGTCCACTGCTCTGGCAAACATGCGTGTAAATCAGCCACTTCTTGTGCTGTTAAGAATTGGTCGCACACGCTTAGTCCGTGTGTCGCTAAATCATCAATGATGCTCAGAGTGTTCAAGCACTTACCCCCCGCTATTTGAAGGGCTACCTTACTGTCTTCCTAGCGGGGAGCAACACGAGATCTTTATCGTGACGACAAGTATTTTTAATCGTTAACGGTTTGTACGTCGTGGTTACCCACCGAGTAGATCGGCAAGCTTCGCTTTCCAAATCGCGAGAGCCAATGCAGGGCTACGCAGCATTTTCGGGGTCGGGATCCAACCATGCTTCAAACGTGCAAACACATCAAAGCGACTGGCTTGTCCGTCCATCGCTTCGGCTATCACGCGTCCAGCAATATTCGTCAGTCCCACCCCATGACCTGTGTATCCATGCGCGGTATAAATATCTTGGCCGAGGTGATCAATGTGTGGCATGTAACTGCGCGTCACGGCAAACAACCCGCCCCAATGGTAGTCCATCTTCACATCGCCTAACTGGGGGAAAACCCTTGTCATTCGTTGGTGTAGACGTTGGGAGGAGTCTTTATACTCGCGATTAAACGGGTGGTTAACGCCACCAAATAAGAGACGTCCGTCTGCGGTGGGACGGTAGTAATCAAGACAGTTGTTGAGATCAGACATGGCCATGCGGTTAGTAATGGGCATGCGATCGCCTAATGGCTCGGTCACCGCAATAAAGGAAGCAACAGGGAGGACTTTCGCTTGCGCCTTACGTTCTAGGCCATCGAGATAAGCATTACATGCCAGCAATATGCGGGGAGCATTCACGTCACCTTGAGGGGTACGAACATAGTGAGTCGGCCCCTTCTTTATCGACTGCGCCGGACTGTGCTCGAAGATTTGCACCCCTAAATCCTGCGCAGCTTTCGCCAACCCGAGTGTGTAATTGAGGGTGTGAATATGCGCACTATTCGGGTCGTATAATCCCCCTAAATAGCGCTCCGTATTCGCCACTTCTGCCACCTTAGCCTGATCCCACCATTGCGCCATCGGATACTGATAGTCACCTTGCTTTAAGGCGTRCCAACTTTGTAACTCGGTTTGTTGTGCTTTGTTTAACGCCAGCTCAATGTATCCCGGTTGGAAGTCACAGGCTATCTGATGGCTATGAATCCTTTCACGCACGATATCAACCGCTTCAACAGAAAGGTCCCAAAGTTGCTTACCCCATTGCGCGCCATAGGTTTCATGTACCTCTCTGAGCCCGAGACAATATCCCACTAAGCATTGGCCGCCATTACGCCCAGAGCCGCCCCACGCAATCGTCTTGGCATCCAATACAATCACTTGATAGCCGCGTTGGCGTAATTCAATCGCGGCGTTTAATCCGGTTAATCCGGCGCCAATGATACAAACATCGGCGTGGTGACTACCGGTTAAAGGCGGAAAAGATAACGACTGATTTTGCGTCGCAACATAGTAATTGATGTCAGGGCGGTACGTTTTGACCATGCTCTCAATGGTTGCTCATTTAGGTGATTCAATAAATAAGGCACAAGCTCAGGATACTAGTGTGAGGCTTGTACACAAAGCGCGCTGATAGTCGCATTGTCGTGCGCGACTCGCAAGCCAAAAATGACCGGATACTGCCCAATAATTTGGGGGGTGACGCAAGGGTTATGCTACCGTTAGCCGAACGTTTCACGAAACGTGCTTTGGTTAAAAAAAAGTCATTGACACAAGGGCTGGGTGCAATATGATGCGCCCCGACGTGTACTCGGCCAGCAAGCCATTGAAGGACCATGATAATGAACAAAATCACTCACGGAATTACCGCGACCGCACTCGCACTTTCAGCTGTATTTGCAAGTGGGGTCAGCGCTGACGATAAAGTATTGAATCTCTACAACTGGGCGGAATATATGCCCATGGATGTGATCAATGCGTTTGAAGAAGAATACAAGGTGACGGTCAATTACTCGACCTTTGAGAGTAATGAAGCCATGTATGCCAAGTTGAAGCTACTGAATGGAAAAGGCTATGACCTCGCTTTCGCTTCAACCTATTTCATCGATCGCATGATCAAAGAAGACATGCTGGCCAAAATTGATAAATCAAAGATCAGCCACTTCGATGAGCTACGTCCCGGCCTACTGGGTCAGCCGTTCGATAAAGCGAATGACTACTCCCTACCCTATGTGTTCGGTGTGACGGGTATCAGTTATAACAATCAGTATGTCGACGGGGACAAAGTCACTAAGTGGGCCGATCTATGGCGTGATGACTTCAACGCACAAGTGATGCTTCTTAACGATGTGCGTGATGTCTTTGGCATGGCGTTAAAAGCGCAAGGACACAGTATTAATAGCAAAGACGAAGACGAGATCAAGCAAGCGTACGAGTATCTTCGTCAATTGCGTGACAACGTTGTGGTCTATAACTCAGATGCGCCTCACGTTCCTTTTGTGACCGGTGAAGTGACTATTGGTCAGCAATGGAACGGCAACGCCTACATGGCACAGCAAGAAATTGATGGCATCGAGTTTGTTTATCCGCAAGAAGGCGCGATTCTCTGGATGGATAACTATATTATCCCTAAAAATGCGGAGAACAAGACGCTGGCTCATCAGTTCATCGACTTTATGTATCGTCCTGAAAATCAAGCCAAATTGGTCGAAGAGTTTGGCTATCCTGCCCCTAATACACGTGCGGCAGAGTACTTGGATGACGAACTGAAAGAAAACACCACCATTTTCCCTACTGATGATTCGGTCAACAGTGGCGAATTCACCGACGATGTAGGTGAAGCGGTGAAAATCTACCAAAAATACTGGCAGATGCTAAAAAGCTAATCATCAACAGAGAGCCTCACCTCTTTGGTATTCTCACCAAATATCTAGGAAGCTCCCCCAGTAATTAATCAGGCCATGCCCACGGGTATGGCCTTTTTCGTGCACGTGCGGCAAAGCCTGTTTCGCTTTATCGCTGAACGCTAATCATAATTGGAGTCCCCGACTGCCAACTAACGCAGGTTGTGTGTATTATTAGGCAACACGCTCCCCCTCATTCAGCAAGGATGTAATACATGATTGATTTTCGCTCTGATACCGTCACCAAGCCCGACCAAGCCATGCGAGACGCAATGGCCAACGCGCCTGTCGGTGATGATGTTTATGGTGATGACCCGAGTGTCAATGCCTTAGAGCGCTGGGCCGCAGAGCGTCATGGCTTTGATGCCGCCCTCTTTACCGCATCGGGAACGCAAGCCAACCTATTAGCGCTAATGTCGCACTGTGAGCGCGGTGACGAATATCTGTGTGGTCAGCAAGCGCATAACTACAAATATGAAGCCGGTGGTGCAGCCGTATTAGGCTCTATTCAGCCTCAACCCATTGAAAATGCCCCAGACGGTACGTTGCCATTTGAGAAGCTTGCCGCAGCCATTAAACCTAATGACTTTCATTTTGCACGCACCAAATTGCTCAGTTTAGAAAACACCATCGGCGGCCGCGTTCTACCCCTTTCCTACTTGGCCGAAGCCCGCATGTTTTGCAACAAGCATCAGCTAAGCCTTCACCTTGATGGCGCACGTGTTTACAACGCGGCTGTGGCACTGGATGTCGATATTACCGCGATAAGCTGCCATTTTGATTCGATGACTGTTTGCTTGTCAAAAGGATTAGGCGCACCGGTTGGCTCTTTGCTATTGGGCTCGAAAGCCTTCATTGAAAAAGCTAGACGGCTACGAAAAATGCTGGGCGGAGGTATGCGTCAAGCCGGTATTCTCGCCGTTGCCGGACAAAAAGCACTCGAAGAAAATGTCGAACGTCTCGCTGAAGATCATGCTAACGCCCATTACTTAGCCAATAAAATCAATGAGATTGAAGGCTTTTCTACCCACAATTATGACGTGCAAACCAACATTGTGTATGTCGATATTGCCGACAACATCGATCGGGTTCGTCTCAATATGCGCCTGATGGATAACGGCTTTCGAGTGAGTTTGAATGGCGCACCGGCTCGCTTTGTCACTCACAAAGACGTCAATCGCCAAGATATCGACGCATTGATAAACGCAATGAAAAAATCGCTCTAATCAGTCCTACTTTGACAACGTACTCAAAGGGCCTTCAACGGCCCTTTTTCTGCTCATTTATTCACCATCCAGTATTAAACTGTGACCCTGTCGCGACTTTCTCCACCAGCATCACTAAAACAGTCACTTACACTCGCTACACTGAAAGCATCAATCGATAAAAGGCCAAATAGGATCGATTATGGCGACTACCGTGGTGAACAGCGAACGTTTGTATCGCGAATCTAGCTTTAAACACAGTGACATCACCTCAACGAAGCATCTTGCGCCGTTGGATGAAATTGTTGGCCAAGACCGAGCACGACATGCCGTTGAGTTTGCTATGTCGATCAAGGAAAAGGGCTATAACATTTATGCCATTGGTCAGAACGGATTAGGCAAGCGCACCATGGTGATGCGCTATTTAAACCACCATTGGAAAAATGATACGCCGATCCATGATTGGTGTTACGTCGCTAATTTCCAAGAAGCCCGTGCGCCTCAAGTCCTGAAGCTTCCTGCAGGGCGAGGAAATGAACTCAAAAAGCACGTTGAGCAGTTGATGGGAAAACTCGCCAATGCGCTGCCGCTCGCGTTCGACAACGAGATGTATTACCAGCGTGCAGAAACACTCAAAAACCAGCTCACCGAGCGCCAACAAACCGTGTTAAAAGCACTCAGCGATAGTGCAGAACAAAACAATGTTAGTTTGACGATCACCCCGCAAGGCGATTACCAGTTTGTTGCCCTGAACGGCGAAGAGCCTCACACTGAAGACACCTTCGATGCGCTCTCTCAAGAAGAGCAAATGGCATTCGGCAAGGTGATCGATAAACTCGAAACCGAACTGCGCAGTATTGTGCGTCAACTCGGCGAATGGGAAGAAGACTATGCGGAAAAACAGCAAGCGCTGGATGAAGAAGTGGCGCGCGATGTGATTGCCGCCCAGATGAAATCCGTCACCAAAGCGTTTGCAGATCTTCCTGACGTGCTGGCATTTCTGGAGGCGATGCAAGCGGATATGCTAGAGCATCTGGATATCTTTCTCGAAGACAGCGAGGATCAAGCGGCACTTGCTTACGCGGCGCTCGATAAAAAACTGCCACGCCGCTATCAAGTTAATGTGCTGGTGAGCCAAGACGACAATCAAGCACCTGTCGTGGTGGAAGACAGTCCCAGTTATCACAACCTATTTGGTTATGTTGAAAATGCCACCTTCAAAGGTACGGTGTTTACCGATTTTTCGCTGATCCGTGCGGGCAGTTTTCACCGCGCCAATGGCGGCGTGCTTTTGATGGATGCAATCAAGGTACTCGAAAAGCCTTACGTCTGGGACGGCATCAAGCGTGCCCTAAGCGCAAGGCAGCTCAGCGTGAGCGCCCTTGAACGCGAAGTCACCCTCAGTGGCACTGTGTCGCTCGACCCTGCCCCCATTCCACTTGATGTGAAAATCATCTTATTTGGTGATTACCAAACCTATCAGTTGCTACAACGCTATGATGCCGAGTTCAGCGAGCTATTTCGGGTGACCGCGGACTTCGAAGACGACATGCCACGTAACGACAGCACAGAACAACAGTATGCGAAGTTTATCTCCAGCATTATCCACGACGGCGGTTTGCTGCACTGCAGTCGCGGTGCGATTGCGCGTATTATTGAGCACAGTGCCCGACAGGCCGAAGATCAAAATCGCTTGTCGCTGCACTCCGCTGATATTGCTAACCTTTTGCGCGAATCCAACTACTGGGCCACGCAAGCCAACGCCAATAGTATTCGTGCTCTGCATGTTGAAAAAGCCTTGGCAAGCCGCAATATGCGGGTGAGCCGCGTGCGCGATAGCATGATGCAGAACTTCGAAAACGGCGTCACCTTAATCAACACCACCGGCTCTGCGCTCGGTCAAATCAATGGCCTATCGGTATTGAGCACATCCGACTTTAGCTTCGGACTCCCCAACCGAATAACGGCTACGACCGCTTATGGTGAAGGCGAAGTGCTTGATATTGAGCGTAGCGTTAAGCTCGGTGGACGAATCCACTCTAAAGGGGTGATGATCTTGTCCGCCTACCTCGCCACCCTCCTCGGCAAAACAGAACAAATCCCACTCAAAACGCATATCACTTTTGAGCAATCGTACGGGGGCGTCGATGGCGACAGTGCGTCAATGGCGGAGTTTTGTGCGATTCTCTCGGCGATGACGGGCGTGCCCTTGCGTCAAGATCTGGCGATTACAGGCTCCATGAACCAATTTGGCGAGGCGCAGCCGATTGGCGGCGTGAACGAAAAAATCGAGGGCTTCTTTGATGTATGCACCATTAAAGGTCCCACGGAGCAGCAAGGGGTGATCATTCCCGCCGCTAATATCCAAAACCTAATGCTGCGAAAGGATGTGGTCCATGCGGTTGAGAAAGGCGAGTTTCACATCTATGCGGTCTCCCATGTGGCTGAAGCACTCTCGCTGCTTACCGGACAAAACGCAGGGTTTGGCCCAGATGCAATCACCACAGACAACCTCCTTGCAACCGCCAAAGCCAACTTAAATGATCAGCGGCGTAGAGCACAAAAAGAGTCATCATCGCATCACACACGCTAACCTATTACTCGCAGGCAGTCGTTTGATTGCCAGCGAGTGAAATATTTTCTTACAAAGTTAGCGGCTAATTTTTGCTTTTTCCCTTCAGATACCTACCTCTTTGTCACCATTTCTTTCATCGTCTTACTTTCAGGACAAGATGCTCACTAAAAATTGCTTGATCCTAAGCAAGAAACCACGTGAAATTTAAGCGTAATATCCAATGCAAACCATTCTTATTTGGATCTCGCACTATGAAACTGTCGACTCTCGGTCGCGGCCAAGCCGCACGCATTACCAGTGTCCATCATGTGCCAGCTGTTATCCGCCATCGCCTTGCCGTCATGGGATTGATCCCGGGCACCGCCGTTGAGCTGGTTCGGCGAGCACCTTTGGGCGACCCATTGCAAATACGCCTCGACAACGAACAACTCATTGTCCGTCGTGAAATCGCCAAGCTGATCGATGTGGAGGCTATGTCATGAGTAAAACACGCATTCTTCTTGCCGGTAATCCCAACTGTGGTAAAACCACCTTGTTTAACGCATTGACCGGTTCTCGCCAAAAGGTCGGCAACTGGGCGGGCGTGACGGTGGATAAAAAAGTCGGCCAGCTCTCGCTAGATAATACTGAAGCTGAAATCACCGACTTACCCGGCCTATACGCGCTAAACGCTGGCTTTGACGCAAGTTTAGATGAGCAAATCGCTACCTTTTCGATTGATAGCCGTGACAGTGACGTCATCATCAACGTACTGGATGCCAACAGCCTAGAGCGCGGGCTGTACTTAACGGTGCAGTTGCGCGAGCGCGGTGTGCCTATGGTGGTGCTGATCAACAAAATGGATCTGCTCGATAGGAACGGACAACAACTGGATATCGCTAAACTGCAAGCGTGGTTAGGCTGTCCTGTCCTTACCGTCACCGCCTGCCAAGCAGACAGCGTCGCGACATTTCGCCACCAACTGTCCCATATTGTGAGCGACATCCCTCAGTGCGACGCCATGCAACTGAACTACGGTGAGCACATCGAAGCTTGGATACAAGCCCACCTTGGCGCCAGCTTTATTCGTACCGCGACCGGACAAGTGAACCAACGCGCGCACCTGTTAGAATGTCTCGAACGTGGTCGCCTGCCTGATGGCAGTGACGAGGCGCAACAACATATCTTTGCGCAAGCCTGCCAATCGATCGCCGAGCATGATACCGATATTCTGATTGCCGATGCACGCTACAGCTATATCCGCGATTTGGTGCATGACACCCGTCGTGAGCATCGCCACTTAAGTCGCAATAATACTGAAAAGCTTGATAAGGTTATTCTTAACCCCTTCTTATCACTGCCTATTTTGCTTGCCGTGCTATACGCCATGTTTGTGTTTGCGATTAATATCGGCGGCGCATTTATCGACTTTTTTGATATTGCCGCTGGCGCAATTCTCGTCGATGGCACCCACCAGCTACTGGATGGGGTACTTCCGACCGCCATCGTCACCATTATCGCAGATGGCTTCGGCGGCGGGATACAAACTGTCGCGACCTTTATTCCCGTCATTGCGGGTTTGTACCTGTTCCTCACCGTTCTCGAAAGCACGGGATATATGGCACGCGCCGCATTCTTACTCGATGGTTTAATGCAAAAGATCGGCTTGCCGGGCAAGGCCTTCGTCCCTTTAATTCTGGGCTTTGGCTGCACAGTGCCGGCAGTGATGGCAACCCGTACCTTAGAACAAATCAATGAGCGCAAAACCGCGGCTACCATGGCTACCTTTATGTCCTGTGGTGCACGGCTGCCGGTGTACGCTTTATTTGCGGCCGCGTTCTTCCCACAACAAGGGCAAAACCTGGTTTTTGGCCTTTATTTACTGGGCATTGTGGTGGCGATCATCACCGGCCTGATTTTGCGTCACACGCTTTACCCCGGCCACAGTGAAAGCTTGCTCATGACGCTGCCAGACTATGAATTGCCGCGATTACGCCATGTGATGAGCAATACTTGGCAGAAGCTACGCCGTTTTGTGTTGGGGGCCGGTAAAACCATTGTACTGGTGGTAACCATTTTAACCTTCTTCAACTCGCTCGGCACAGATGGCACATTTGGACACGAAGACAGCGACACGTCCGTGCTGTCTAAAGCCGCGCAAGTCGTGACACCTGCACTCGCCCCAATTGGTATTGAAGAAGATAACTGGCCGGCCACCGTAGGCCTTGTCACCGGTTTGTTTGCCAAAGAAGCCGTCGTTGGTACGCTTAATAACCTCTATGCACCCTCAAATGTTGAGGAAGCCTCCACCACGATTGGTGATGCCTTGCTAGAGGCAGTACAAAGCATTCCTGCTAACTTGTTTGATATTGATTTTAGTGATCCACTGGCGGTTAGCGTGGGTGATATCGATAATCCCGAATTGGCAGCAGAAGAGCAAGAAGTCAGTCTCGCCACATTCGACAACCTGCATCACCACTTTAGCTCCACCGCCAGCGTGCTGGCCTACTTGATGTTTATTTTGCTCTATACCCCCTGTGTGGCGGCGATGGGCGCTTACACTCGCGAGTTTGGTCGCCGTTTCGCTATGTTCATTGCCAGTTGGTCAATGTTACTGGCCGTCAGCGGTGCGACCCTGTGTTACCAACTCAGTCAGATCAGTGTTTCACCGGTTTCGGCTTCACTCTACATTGGCGGTATTTCGGCACTACTCATCGCGGTAGTTGCCGCAATGCGCTACATCGGTAAGCATCCTCATTGGTTTAAGGAGACCTATTATGATCCTGCAAAAGCTCAAAGCCAGTGTCACTCAGGCGGGTGTCATTAGTGCCGAGGCGCTTGCCAAAGAGTATGGTCTGACCCCAGACGGCGTGGACGCCATGATGGAAATGTGGATAAAACGGGGGACCATCGTTCGTCAGTGCCCCTGTCAGGATCCTGCCGATATTCATTATCGCTTGGCACATCACAATGAGATCCATTGCCTCAGCATGGTCTAACCCCTTCCCTTTTCAAGCAGCGTTTCGACGCTGCTTTTTTACTCCTGTATCCAGCGTAACACCCATTACCTATCCACTATACTCAAAGCCTATGACATAACAGCCAGCGCCATCGCAACAGGCAACATAACTGATCATGGCGAATGTCGTATCCTTAAGACCATGGTGACAGACAAGCAAGGAAGACAGGTATGACACGTTATGAGACGCAAGCCTCAGAGGCGCAATATCAACCTGGCTCGAATGAGCAAGTCTTACGTAACTTACTCGGTATCACGCAATTGTACGACATAGAAGATATTGAGGCAGTGCTTTTGTCTAAACTCTACGAAAGGATTTTTACCGGTGGACACTTTCCTCGCGCACTGCGCTTTAACACTATGGCCAGTTGGCACCGGCAATGGCTCGGGAATGTCTATTTGTGGGCTGGTCAGGTGCGAAATGTCGAACTGAGCAAGGCGGGATTTCGCTTCACCTCACCGAAACAAATTGGTCCTTGTCTCACTCAGTTTGAACGAGATTACTTAACGGATTATCCCAATTTACCAACGATGACACGCACAGAGCTCATTCACTTTTTAGCGCAAAGCCATGTTGAATTCATTCTTATCCATCCATTCCGAGAGGGAAATGGACGCATTTCTCGCTTATTGATTGATGTGATGTGTCAAAAGGCAGGGATAGGGTTGCTAGATTATCGGCTATGGGAGGAAAACAAAGATTTTTATATTGCCGCTATTCAGGCGGGCGTCGGCCATGATTACCAGCATATGGAACGCTTAGTAAAAGATGTATTGCCACCCAGTTCCCCACAGGGTTAACAAGGTCACCGTTTATTGCCGATAACCATGGCTTCTCGCCGTCCTTACTGCAGTGAATGGCTAATCGGCCAATGCGAGCGCTTGGTACTTTCGTCGGTTTTCTTTTAATTTAGCTTCTACTTCTTCCGTGGTTGCTTGCGTTTCTATTGCCGTCGAGCTTGCCACCGCGCGATCAATCATTTTTTGTGTGACTTGTTTTGCTTTTTTTTGCATCTCTGGCCTGTGCATACTGCCCTCTTTCATTATGGTTAAATTTTAGGCAAAAAAGCATCTAAATTCAATGATGATATAATTGTCACTTAGACAATATTGTGACTGGGATAATGCTTTTAACACAGCGTGCAAACTCGCCGGTCGTAAAACGCAAAAACGGCGACCAATCTGGTCGCCGTCTTCTTTTTTAATGGTGCCCCGGGCCGGACTTGAACCGGCACAGCGCGAACGCCGAGGGATTTTAAATCCCTTGTGTCTACCAATTCCACCACCGGGGCACAATTCTTTCAGCCGCTTACGCCACTGTTGTAATTTGGAGCGACATACGAGGTTCGAACTCGTGACCTCAACCTTGGCAAGGTTGCGCTCTACCAGCTGAGCTAATGTCGCTTTGGTTGCGGGAGCCGGATTTATCGCGCAATGCAATTGCGACGACCGTAGGTCGTGTTGAATGAGCTTCAACCAAATAAACTTTTTCTGCAACATAAAGTTGGTTGCGGGAGCCGGATTTGAACCGACGACCTTCGGGTTATGAGCCCGACGAGCTACCAAACTGCTCCATCCCGCGTCCGTATTTTTTTAGCCAAGTGCATGGAGGCGCGTCCCGGAGTCGAACCGAGGTCCACGGATTTGCAATCCGCCGCATAGCCACTCTGCCAACGCGCCTTTACGTTTCACCTCTCGGCTAAGTGGTTTGAATTCTACATAACTTTTTTCGCCTGTCACGTATAAATTGCACTTTTATGGTTTAACCGTCGATTATTTATCCAAGCGTCACATTTTTCGCACAATCTGAGTATATTCGCGCCATCCGCCTCACTTTGCTAGACCCTAAACATAAAAAAGCCGACCTATTCGGTCGGCTGTCTGCGCGAAAAATGGGTATTAAACAGCGGCAAGTAAACGATCGCGCTCTTCTTTTTCAATCAGCTTCCAGTGACAACCTTGTTGCGCACCAGCAAATTTCCACAACAGACTGACGTCCACGTCTTTGCCATGAGTCATCTGCACACGGCGAAACAGCTCCTCGGGAGTAAGCTGATTAAATGTACGCACATCTTCAACGCCAGATTTCTTCAGCATACGCTCAATGGTCAATCGCAGGTTAGGCAGGTCGCGAAGTCGTCGGCTCTCTAAGCTCTCTTTGCGTTTTTTGTCTGCCACCGCAATATCGATCGATGTTTTGACAAGCTGACCTAATTCGGGATCGTCTTGAATGTATAAGCTGGTTATTTCGTAATAATTAACAACCGCGGTTGAGCTCTTTTTGACATGGACAAATTTACGACAGGTTTTGTCGAGTAGCTTTTCTGATAACGCGCCACCGCCTCGCAAATACAGTCGCTTATCGGTCAGCAACATAAACATCGCGCCGTCGTAGAAAAACCCTGTTCCGCCAAACATTGAGCGTTGTTCCATTGCACCGAAGTTGCTCAAGTACTTAACAATATGGGCTTTAAATACCACACTCATCGGTAACTCCTATTTCTCTCCTGAGCGAAAAAGTGGTGACCAAAAACGCGGTCACTAAGCCTAATAATTAGACACGCGAAATAGTGCATGATGTGAATATGAAATTCTATGCATCAGATCACTGTACAGAAATTTGACCCCTAAAAAGACATGGAATTATCAAGGGTATTTTAACAAGCATTCGTATTTCGTTTTAAACAGACAGGAATAGTGATGAAGACTTAACCAAGTTAGCTAAGTGCGCTAAATTTAAAGAAAGGATGTTTTCTACTCGAGGATACGATGTCAACGAAGCCCGTATTAATTAAAACCAGTCACTTACTCCCCGGAGGCTTGCACACTTATATTGTGCCAGAAGCCTTTTACCTAAGTGTGCTATCGCAAGCGGGTAACCCGCCTGAACTTCTGATTGCGATGCAAGAAGAAGGGTGCGAACTCGAGACACCCAGTGCGATTTCTCCCATCGTGACCCTCTGCCACGTTGCGGATTTTGATCGCCACGATACCCATCATATGGCGCTAACACTGCAAGGCATCGAATGTGTAAAAGTCGAATCGATTACACTGGGTGACAATGACGTAAAGCTAGGCACGTATTCGCCACTCCCCCAATGGCGACAGCAAAATACACCACAGGAATATGAATATTTAAGCAACAAACTTGCACAATACTATCGTTCCAACCCTGCGTTATATCACCATTTTAACCTCGCGCAATATGACGAACTTGGGTGGGTGTGTTTGCGTTGGCTCGAGCTGCTGCCTATTGAAGTCAAACAAAAACAGCTATTGCTGTCACAACCTAGCCCAAATCAGGTCGCGGAGTTTATCGATAAATTGCTACGTTACCCGCTCGAAAACGACGAGTAACGCTAGCTCCTACTCCAAGTTGTTCAAAGTATCAACAAAGGAACGGAAAAAACGAGTAATCCACGTGTTCGCGGTTCTCTTTCCTGTGCGTCCGCATTACCATACAAGACGGTAAAAAATAGAATCAGGACTTATGGACCATCTGTCATTCTTTTGGGTCTCCCCCGATCGCGATAAATACTTACGCGGCATAGAAACTGAGTTTTACAAACGCGCCGTTGAAACCATCCGTGTCAATCGCCTTGCCCTTCCTCCTTTACCGGATGTCGTTCTGTCAATCCAGCGTGCCAGCAAACAGCCTCATACCACGATGCGCGACATTGCCAACTTGTTGATCGATGATCCTAGCCTTTGTGGTGCAGTACTCAAAGCAGCAAACTCCGCTTTATTTGCACCGCGGGCCACCGGCAAATGCAAAGATATCCAAACTGCGGTTTCCCGATTAGGAGTCGACCGTGTGCTAGGGATCGTGACTGCGGCAGCCATTTATCAATTAAAAAGCCAAGCCAAATTTGGCCCACAGTGCAATCACATTTTGAAGCGAAGCGCGCAAAAATCCCGTGAGTTTGCGGCTGCTATGGCGTTGGTGACTCAGAAAATTCATAGCTATTGTGATGAGCCCTTGCCGGTTGAGCCAGAAAAAGCCTTAATCATTGGCCTACTCGCTGATATTGGTTTGTACAGCATCATTGGCGAATTCCAACGTTTTCTCGATGAAGGCCACTACCTTAAGTTTGATATTGCCGAACAAGTATTCTTCAACTTATCGGGCGATTGCAGTCGACTCATCCTTCAAAATTGGCACTTTGAGCGTGATTACATTGAAGTGGCAATTAATACCAAGCTATACACACAGGCTCGCCCAGACATTACCTATTTAGATATTGCACGCATGGCGAATCACTTGCTCATGTTCCGTAACCATGATGACGCCATTGACGACCATGACGTTGAGCTTACCGCGCCCGGGGCTGAAGCCCTTTATGAACTGTCTAACTTGAACGAGTTGGACTTTACCCGTGAACTTGACGCTGTCATCGAAGCGAGCAGCATCTAACTGCCAATGCGCCTGTCACGCTGTGGTGTGATTCCATATCACAGCTGTCTGATTTTATTGACCAGACTATTAACCGATTGATAACCTCGATGGACTCTTTCTTTATTGTGAGCAAAATCGATGTTCTCAGGGATGTTACTGATCTTTTTACCCCTTATCGTGGGCTACCTCATACTCCTTAAGCGGCCTCAGCATGTTCATTGGGTTAATACGCTAACCGTCCGACTGGTGATCGTGATTTTATTGCTGATGGGCCTGAGCTTAGCTGCTCTCGACAACCTAGGGAGTAACATTTCCACTATTGGTGTCTACGCGGCAACCTTCTTTGTCTGTATTGGGGGGGCCAACCTCCTCGCGTTACCGATTTTAGATAAAATCTGGCCGACGGATACGCAGGGCCATCAACACAAACTAAAGCTACGCACCATGATGTCTGAATCTGGCAAACTGATAGCCGCCGTCTTCGTGGGGCTCGCCGTTGGCCTGATCGTAGAAATGGACTTATCTTGGGTCGATACCGCCAGCGAGATCATTCTGCTACTTCTGCTGTTTTTGATTGGTATTCAATTACGCAATAGTGGCATGACCCTTAAACAAATTGTGCTGAATAAAAAAGGCGTGGTGATCGCCGCGCTCATCGTCATCACCTCACTGCCGGGTGGTTTATTGGCCGCATGGTTACTCGATCTGCCTTATCATCACGGCCTTGCGATGGCATCCGGGTTCGGCTGGTATTCATTGGCAGGGATCTTAATGGGAGATGGGCTCGGTCCCGTCTATGGTGGCGCTTCATTTATTGTCGAACTTGCCCGCGAGCTGGTAGCCATTATGTTGATCCCTATGATTATTAGCCGTTATCCACTCACGGCGATTGGCTATGGTGGCGCAACCGCGATGGACTTTACCTTGCCCATTATTCAAAGCACTGGCGGGATTCGCTGTGTGCCGATTGCGATCGTTAGCGGCTTTATTTTAAGTCTGTTGGTTCCGGTACTAATGCTATTTTTTCTCTCCCTCGGCGCATAACGTCCCTCATCTTTCTCCTCGGGGCAAATACACATAAAAAAGGAGAGCCGATGGCTCTCCTTAATATTCTTGGAAGGTGTTGTCACTGATTAGTGACTACGCATCCAATCATCCATTTCTGTACGTAGATTGTCTGATTTTGTCCCGAAGATGGCTTGTACGCCACCGGATACAACCACAACACCCGCTGCACCCAGTTGCTTAAGCTTGTCTTGGTCAACCACTTCAGTGTCTGCCACCGATACACGTAGACGTGTAATACATGCGTCCAGACCTGTGATGTTGTCTTTGCCACCGAAGGCTGCAACCAAGTCACCCGCTAGCTCAGAACCAGTCGCTGTTGAGGTCTCAGTGGTTTCGTCTTCACGACCTGGCGTTTTCAGGTCAAGGGCACGGATAACCACGCGGAATACGATGTAGTAAAGAACACCATAACCCAGGCCAAGCAGTACTAGTGTGGTCACGTTCTCAGCACGTGGCATTTGTACGATAAAGTCGATGAAACCGTTAGAGAAAGTATGGCCGTGTACCACGCCCAGTGCGTTGGTCAACACATAAGCCAAGCCCGCCATCACCGCGTGAATACCGTACAGTACAGGTGCGATGAACAAGAACGAGAATTCGATAGGTTCAGTAATACCAGTTAGGAATGAAGTCAGTGCTGCTGACGCCATGATACCCATGATTTTGGCACGGTTTTCTGGTTTTGCAGAGTGTGCAATCGCAAATGCAGCGGCTGGTAGACCAAACATTTTGAACAGGTAACCACCGGCTAACTGACCGAAGCCGTTGCCTGCTTCACGAGTCACGTCGTTAGCGGTCAAGAAACAAGTCATGATGCCATTCACTTGCTCGCCTGCATTGTTCACACAGCTACCTGCTTCGTAGAAGAAAGGTACGTTCCAGATGTGATGCAGACCGAATGGGATCAATGCACGCTCGACGATACCGTAGATACCAAATGCGGTAACAGGGTTTTGCTCAGCAGCCCAGTGAGAGAAGGTAGCGATCGCACCACCGATTGGTGGCCAGATAACAGAAAGGATGACACCCAGTGCGATAGAGAGGAAACCGGTGATAATTGGCACCGAACGTTTGCCCGCAAAGAAGCCAAGGTAGTCAGGCAGCTGAATAGTGTAGAAGCGATTAAACGTCCACGCAGCCACAGCACCGGCAAGAATACCGCCGAGTACACCCGTCTTGATTTCTTCGGCGCCCATCACAGGAGCCATCACGTTAAGTGTTGCCACCATGATGCCGTAACCGACAATCGCAGACAGACCGGAAACACCGTCATTATTCGTAAAGCCTAGCGCGACACCCACAGCGAAAAGCAGTGCCATTTGGCCGAACACAGACCCACCAGCTTGTTCCATCAGATGAGAAACAATATCTGGCATCCAGCTAAAGTTGGCCGCACCAACACCCAGCAATATACCTGCTACCGGTAGCACGGATACTGGTAGCATCAGCGCCTTACCGACTTTTTGCAGGTTAGCAAAGAGGTTTTTTGACATAGTCTTGCTCCTGACAAGGAAGTTAACAATGCATGCTCTCGTGGCTAACCATTCGGCTCCCCCGCTACAGGTGGCCCGAAAACGTCGGACGCCTGAGAGTCATTGCGATTTGTGATTATTGAACTCACCCAAACTATAAGGTGCGAATCATCACCCTGCCTACGTACGATGATTTTACTGATTAAAAAGTAAATATAGATCACAATTAAACATGCTGACAAAATCAACAAAATACTCATAAGAAACTGATATAAAAGTATTTTTTGTTTTTAAAAGCAAAAATTGGAAAAGTACAACCTGTGCGGTGAGAGCGAAGCGGAAAGTAATTTTACGTAACGAATTAATACATTGCGTAATAGCGGTGAAAGAAATCTTATTAATCCTTAAATTTCAAGCATTTATGGTGTTTTTGATTCAAATCAAAAATCGATAACGACATTGTCGGCGAGGTCACTTTGACGTCAACATGACGTGATTTTGACCAAAAAATAACAGCCGTATCTGCACGTCGTCAGGTGGGTTACATGCATCATACGGCGTGAAACGATTTTATTTTACTCACCCGATATCCAATGAAATGGCAAAAGAAGAAAAAGCCCGGCATTATTGCCGGGCTATTTGAATTAATTAGCTTTCGCACCGCTAAAAAGCGCAAAAAAGTTGCGGCTTGTGACATCACAAACCGTCTCAACCGTTTCCCCTTTGAGCAGCGCGATATACTCGGCAACTTCCCGCACATAAGCAGGCTGGTTTTGCTTACCGCGATAAGGCACCGGCGCCAAATAAGGCGAGTCAGTTTCTACCAACAAGCGCTCTAGCGGTAAACGGCGTACCACCTCTTTAAGCTCGGTCGCCTTATTAAAGGTTACGATACCTGAGATAGAAATATAAAAGCCTAGCTCAATAGCCGCTTCGGCCATCTCGTAACTCTCTGTAAAGCAGTGTAGCACGCCACCCACACGTTCAGCCCCTTCCTCACGTAAAATCGTCAGTGTATCTTCACGTGCCGCGCGGGTATGAATAATCAGTGGTTTATTAAGCTCTACCGCTAAACGTACGTGCTGGCGGAAAATCTCTTGTTGCTGTTCGGCTAACTCAGGTTGGTAATGGTAATCCAATCCTGTCTCGCCAATGGCCACCACACGATCATCCGCGGCAAGGGCCTTTAAACGGTCATAATCGAACCCGTTTTCAATATCGAGTGGGTGAACACCACACGAGGCAAAGACTTCGGGGTAAGGACGAATCATCTCCAACATCGCGGGGAAGCTATCCAGCGTAACCCCCACCGAGAGAAAGTAATCGACACCCCTTGCCTTCGCTTTATCTAATACATCGGCGACATTCTGGTGTAGTACGTCATAATCCAGTTTGTCGAGATGGCAATGAGAGTCTATTAACACGTTATTCTCCAATCGTTAATAACCACTGGCTAATCACAAGTTCCGTGTTTAGCCCTGAATGCTTAGTCAGTTGCCGTTGCATATGATGTAGCGCGCGCAGCTGACTGTGTAATTGATGGGTTTCTAGCGCCTCAGCCACTTTTACTACCACAGGTTGGTGATGGTGATGAATGAGCGCGTTGGTCGCCCCTTGACGCCACTTCATCACATCAAGCAAAAAGTAGCTGGCCCAGTCCAATGAAGCGGGATAGTGTGAAACCAACTGGTCGAGCGAGTCAAATAGGCCCGAGCGTGTGACCAAGTAGTCCGCTAGCTGAGTCACAACCGCATGGTGATGATCCAATCCCCCTGAGGCCACAAATTCTTTTGCCGCCAATGGTGCGCCACGATATAGCGCAACCGCATGATAAGGCACATCTCGCTGTAATGCTTGCTCGACCCATTGCTTGGCCACCTGCATCTCCGGTTGGGGCGCTTTCCACACGCTACAACGGCTGATGATTGTCGCCAGTAAGGTGTCTAGCGAATCACTGAGCAAAACAAAATGACAGGCTGAGGGTGGCTCCTCAAGCGTTTTGAGTAATGCATTCGCGGCAGCTTCACCGAGCATTTCTGCCGATTCGATAATAATGAATCGTGCGCCACCCAGTTGAGACGTTTCAGTCGCTTTACGCTGGCTTTGACGCACCGCATCGATGCTGATTTGTTTGCCGGATTTTTCTGGCTTTAGCCAATGTACATCCGGATGATTGCCGGCTGCATAAAGCTGACAACTATGGCAGTGCCCACAAGGCTGCTCTGTCTGTGTTTGGCATAAGCGTGTTTTTGCCAGCACGCTTACCAACTCGCCACGGCCACTGCCGATTGGCGCCGCGAGCAATAGCGCATGCGGCAAACGTTGTTGCGTCAGTAAGTGTTGCCAGTGAGACCACATCGGTGCAAACCAAGGCAACACCTCCGGTGCTGGGATAGATGGCGTTACTGTGTCACTCATGGCGTGTTTTGTGTCGTTAGCCATTGGGTTAAGGCCTGTTCAATGCTGCGAGAAACCGTGTCGAGTGGCTGTCCCGCATCGACAGTCACCACGCTCGGATCCGCCTTAGCAAGTGCCAAATAACGTGCTCGTGTCCGTTCAAAAAAGTCGAGCTGCATGGTTTCAATCCGATCCAGTTCGCCACGACCGCGAGCACGAGCAAGCCCCTGACTAGGCTCAATATCCATATACAAGGTCAGCGAGGGCGCAAAATCCCCCAATACCGTGGCTTTAAGGCTTTGCATCAGCGCAGCATCCATGCCACGGCCACCACCTTGATAGGCTTGCGAGGACATATCATGGCGATCGCCAATCACCCACTGGCCATTCGCTAAAGCCGGCTTTATGACGTTTTCTACCAGCTGTACGCGCGCCGCATACAAAAGTAATAGCTCGGCTTTGTCGGTGAGAGGCTCATCCGGGTGACCTTGCTTAACCAAGGTACGCATTTGCTCGGCCAGCGGTGTGCCACCGGGCTCACGGGTGGTGATCACGTCATCGATGCCATGTTGGTGTAGCACCTGCTTCACCTTTGCAATAGCCGTGCTTTTACCCGCCCCTTCGAGGCCTTCTACAACAATAAAATGGTTCTTCATTGGCTCTTTAACACTTTTAGGTAATCACGCACCGCTCGATTATGCTCGGCCAGCGTGGTAGAAAATTGATGGCCGCCTTTCCCTGTCGCGACAAAATAATAGTATTGAGTGGTGGCAGGCTGTGCCGCCGCCATCAGTGATGCCACACCCGGCATGGCGATCGGCGTTGGCGGTAGCCCTTTTATCACATAGGTATTGTAAGGCGTCGGGGTGCGTAAATCTCGTTTACGAATATTGCCATCATAGTTGTCACCCATGCCATAAATCACCGTCGGGTCGGTTTGTAAACGCATTCCCCGACGCAACCGATTGACAAAGACGGAAGCCACCTTGGTGCGCTCGGCATCGATCGCGGTTTCTTTCTCGATAATGGAGGCCAAAATTAACAGCTCATACGGCGAGTCGATCGGCAGGTCATCGGCCCGATCTTGCCATGCCTTATCGAGTGACGCTTGCATCGCTTGGTATGCGCGACGCAACAAGGACAAATCCGTATCCCCCACATCATAGGAATAGGTTTCGGGGAGTAACAAGCCTYCAAGCTTGGTGTACTCCGCCCCTAACCGCTTGGCGATGTCAGCTTCATCAAGCGCCGTCAATGTCTGCTCGAGATGCGGTGCCGATGCCATTTGTAAGCGCCACTGTGCGAAGGTGCTTCCCTCGATAAAGGTGATGGCATCTTGATATTGCTGCCCCTCACGTAAGGTTGCGAACACCTCAGCTAAGCTTTGCCCCGGCTGAATTTGAAAGGTACCCGCTTGAATCCGCGTCAACTCAGGATACACCCGAGGTGCTACCTTGGCCCATACTGTCGCCGTCAGCCAACCTTTATCTTCAAATTGATTGATAACTTTATGATAATGCGCCCCTTTCGCAATCGTCACCAGTTGTGGTGACTCAAGATTTAACGGTGACGCCACATAGGCTTTCGTCTGCCAAAGCGTCCAGCCTGCCAGCGCGACAAGCAGACACATAAATAGGCTGATCAGCCCGAATATTCGCTTTTTTAGCACGCGTTTAACCTCTGCTGTAATGCGCTTGCCAGCGTATGATCAGAATACAATATGTGGTCAATGTGATTCACAGGGACCACTTTCATTAGGGTATTGGTGATAAAGACTTCCTCCGCTTGATCAAGCACATCCGGTCCTTGTTGCACCAAGTGACAGCGATAACCAGGAATTTCCTCAAGCATCGCAATAACGCGCTGACGCATCAGCCCATCTACGCCGGCATAGTGCAGCGCGGGCGTATACACATCGGCGCCTTGACGCCAAAATAGATTCGATGCTGTGGTCTCGACAAGGTTGCCAAACAGATCGCATACCACCAGATCGTCGACAGTGGCTGAAGATAGCTTATTGCGTTGGTCAAGTTCGCGCTTGAGTAACACTTGCTCCAACCGATTCAGATGTTTCAGGCCTGCCAACGGGGAGGCACCCAGCTGTCTTTCAGTGGTCGCCAACGAAATCCCGTGCTGCTGCCATTGATAGTAATGCTGAGGAAAAGCGTGAAGGGTCACGATATCGGTTGGCTGCTGGCACCCTGCGGGGCTGTAGCCGCGTCCACCTTGCCCACGCGTGATCACGATTTTGACCACCTGCTTTTGGTTTGACTGCGCACAAGCGTGAGCGACCGTTTGCTGTAGCCGTAACCAATCGACACCATCAATCGCGAGCTGTTGGCAGGTCGACATCAATCGTTCGAAGTGGGCATCAGCCTGCTGCAGCACACCCTGAGCACTCTGGCCCGTGGTAAAACAACCATCACCAAATTGCAGTCCCCGATCGGTGATCGGTACTGTTGCGCTCGGTTGTCCATTGACCCACTGCATGATGCCTCGTCACTCCACAAATAAAAACGGCCCGATAAATCGGACCGTTACTATATCAAAATCTTTAATCACTTTGCGCTCAACACGCGTGCAATTAGATTTTCTTGAAGATCAGAGAACCATTGGTGCCACCAAAGCCGAATGAGTTACACAATGCGTAATCCATTTTCACGTCACGGGCTTCATGCGGAACATAATCCAGATCGCAACCTTCGTCGACATTTTCGAGGTTAATCGTTGGCGGTACCGCCTGATCAATCAATGACATCGCAGTGATAATCGACTCAACGGATCCGGCCGCACCAAGAAGGTGTCCTGTCATCGACTTAGTCGAAGACACCAGAACACGGTCTGCTGCGTCACCCATCGCGCGGCGAACGGCTTTACTTTCAGCCACGTCACCCGCAGGCGTCGATGTACCATGAGCATTCACGTAACCGATTTGGTCTGGCGTAATACCCGCATCACGAATCGCCGCTTCCATCGCTAATGCAGCGCCGGAGCCGTCTTCGCTCGGTGAGGTCATGTGGTAAGCATCACCACTCATGCCGAAGCCAACCAGCTCACAGTAAATTTTCGCGCCACGCGCTTTGGCGTGTTCGTACTCTTCCAGCACCATAATACCGGCGCCGTCACCGAGCACGAAACCATCGCGATCTTTATCCCAAGGACGCGACGCCGCTTGCGGATCGTCATTGCGGGTTGACAGTGCTTTCGCTGCCGCAAAACCGCCAATACCAAGCTCTGTGGAGGCTTTTTCTGCGCCACCGGCAACCATTGCGTCGGCATCACCGTACGCAATCATACGAGCAGCATGACCAATATTGTGAAGACCTGTGGTACAGGCCGTTGAAATCGAGATATTCGGGCCACGCATGCCATAGTTGATAGAAACATGACCGGCGATCATGTTCACAATGGTAGAAGGAACAAAGAAAGGACTGATTTTACGTGGGCCTTTTTCCACCAATGCACGATGGTTTTGTTCAATCAGACCAAGACCACCGATGCCAGAACCAATTGCCACACCAATACGGTGTGCATTGTTGTCATCTACAGCTAGTCCGGAGTCTTGAATGGCTTGAACACTGGCAGCAATGCCGTATTGGATGAACAAGTCCATTTTGCGTGCATCTTTCTTCGACATGTAATCTTCACAGTTGAAGTCTTTTACCATGCCGGCAAACTTAGTGGCAAAGTTGGTGGTATCGAAGTGCTCGATAGCCGAAATACCGCTTTGGCCAGCCAGCAGGGCCTTCCATGACGACTCAACTGAGTTACCCACGGGTGATAGCATACCCATGCCAGTCACAACAACACGACGCTTAGACACGATGATGTTCTCCGGAGAATATAAGTTTGGAAATTAGAATAGCTTAAAAAGAACACAGGCGGTCAAGGAGACCGCCTGGTGGGAATCAGGGATTACTCAGAAGCGCTAACTACGTAGTCGATAGCCGCTTGAACAGTGGTAATCTTTTCGGCTTCTTCATCTGGAATCTCTGTATCGAATTCCTCTTCTAGAGCCATTACTAGCTCTACGGTATCCAGAGAGTCCGCGCCTAGGTCGTCTACGAAAGAAGCTTCGTTTTTCACTTCTGCTTCGTCTACACCCAGTTGCTCAACGATGATTTTCTTTACGCGTTCTTCGATGTTGCTCATATTAATACTAGTCCTTACAAGATTCGCAGATGCGATATGTGCTGTAGTTTATTCATTAATGTGGAAGTTGCAAGACCCCCACCGCTGGTCAAACCACGATTTGGGGACAAATCAATCGGAGTTTGACGTGTGTCATTCGAGATTGCAACGTTAGAGATCAAATCATGTACATACCGCCGTTGACGTGCAATGTTTCGCCTGTGATATAGGCAGCATCGTCAGAGGCTAAGAATGCAACAGTTGCAGCAATTTCTCGAGGGTCGCCCAAACGACCAGCTGGCACTTGTGCCAATGTTGCTGAACGCTGATCATCGTTCAGTGCTTTGGTCATATCGGTTTCGATAAAACCAGGTGCAACTGTGTTAACGGTGATCCCACGTGCAGCCACTTCTCGTGCCATGGATTTGGTAAAGCCTATCACACCCGCTTTCGCTGCAGCGTAGTTTGCTTGACCCGCATTACCCATTACACCAACCACTGAGCCAATATTAATAATACGGCCACAGCGTTTTTTCATCATCGCACGTAATACCGCTTTAGATAAACGGAAAATCGACGTCAAGTTGGTGTCCATAATGTCCTGCCACTCGTCGTCTTTCATACGCATCAATAGGTTATCACGCGTGATGCCTGCGTTGTTAACCAGAATGTCAACATCGCCGAATTCTTTTTTAATTGTGTCGAGCACCTCAGCGACCGACTCCGGTGAGGTGACATTCAACGCCAACCCTTTACCCTTTTCACCGAGATAGTCGCTAATCGCTGCTGCACCGTTTTCGCTGGTTGCCGTACCAATCACAGTGGCACCACGCTCAGCAAGTAACTCTGCCGTTGCACGGCCGATGCCTCGACTCGCGCCAGTCACTAGCGCTACTTTTCCGTCTAGTTTCATTCGGTTACCCTTTTAGTTGATTCTGCCGACCTCGGTCGGCAGTCACAGAATGTTATTGCCAGCTCAACGCTTAGGCGTTGGCAGAAGCTAAGCTCGCGCTATCATTAACCGCCGCACTGCTTAGCGATTTATTGATGCGTTTTGTTAACCCAGTCAGCACTTTGCCCGGACCAAACTCTAGTAACTGCTCAACGCCTTCTGCAGCCATACGCTCCACAGTTTCTGTCCAGCGAACAGGGCCGTATAACTGACGTACCAAAGCGTCTTTGATCGCCGCTGGATCAGTCGGTGTTTCTACATCCGCATTATTGATCACAGGGATGTCAGGGGTATTAAAGCTCACCTGCTCAAGTGCTTGCGCTAATTTCTCCGCAGCTGGTTTCATCAACGCACAATGCGATGGAACAGACACCGGCAATGGCAGTGCACGCTTAGCGCCTGCTTCTTTACACAGTACATTGGCACGCTCAACCGCTTCTTTATTACCTGCAATCACAACTTGACCAGGCGAGTTGAAGTTAACGGGTGAAACAACTTGGTCCTGCGCTGCTTGCTCACAGGCTGCCGCAATCGCATCGTTATCCAAGCCAATAATCGCTGACATCGCCCCTACGCCTGCAGGGACGGCTTCTTGCATCAACTGACCGCGCAGCTCGACAAGCTTAACGGCTTCTTTAAAGTCCAATACACCTGCACAAACCAAGGCTGAGTACTCGCCCAAGCTATGGCCTGCAAGCAATGACGGTGTTGCACCACCTTGTGATTGCCATACACGCCAGATAGCCACAGATGCGGTCAGCAACGCAGGCTGCGTGCGATGCGTTTCATTTAAATCCGCTTCTGGCCCTTGTTGCACAAGCGCCCACAAATCGTACCCTAAGACTTCTGACGCCTCGGCAAACGTTTGTTGCACAACGCCATATTGGTCGGCCAATTCACTCAGCATACCTACGGCTTGTGAACCTTGACCGGGAAAAATAATCGCAGTAGCAGACATAGCTGTTTTCCTATTAATTTTAAAACCTGACCAGCGCGGAACCCCACGCAAAACCACCGCCAAAGGCTTCGAGTAACACGGTTTGTCCGCGTTGAATACGCCCATCCCGTACGGCTTCATCGAGTGCGGTCGGTACGGATGCTGCCGACGTATTACCGTGGCGGTCTAACGTCAATACCACTTGATCCATCGACATCGACAGCTTCTTCGCTGTCGCTTTAATAATCCGGTAATTAGCCTGATGCGGCACCAACCAATCAATGTCTGATTTTTCGAGTTGGTTGGCGGCAAGTGTTTCGGTCACGATATTCGCCAACTGGGTCACCGCGACTTTAAATACCTCATTGCCGGCCATGTACAGCCAAGCCTCATCGGCTGGTAAGGACTGACCACGCTCAGGGTATTTAAGTTTCAATAACTCACCAAATTTACCGTCGGCTTTGAGGTGAGTGGACAAGATGCCATCATTTTCATCGGCAGAAAGCACCACGGCACCAGCACCATCACCAAATAAGATGATGGTTGAACGATCATCAGGATCACAGGTGTGTGAAAGGCGATCAGACCCCACCACTAAGGCATTTTTAGCTAGCCCATTTTTAACGTATTGGTCAGCGACACTCAGCGCATACACAAAGCCCGAGCAGGCTGCGGCAATATCAAACGCCGGGCAGCCTTGAATGCCTAGCATGGCTTGCACATCACAGGCCGCCGCTGGGAAAGCGCGTTCACCACTGGTGGTCGCCACAATAATCAGGTCGATGTCATGTTTATCGATGGCAGCCATGTCAATTGCTTGCACAGCAGCTTGATAAGCCATTGAGGCAACCGTATCTGTTGGCGCAGCAATACGACGTTCTTTAATACCGGTGCGAGTGACAATCCACTCATCACTGGTTTCTACCATCTGTTCAAGGTCAGCATTGGTGCGAACCTGTTCAGGCAAGTAGCTGCCTGTGCCCAAAATCTTACTATACATGAAGACTACTAATGCCTCTCGAGAAGAACTGCCTCTAAACGGTCACTTATCTTGGTTGGTATCTGCCGTTCGACCTCGTGCACCGCTTCACAAATAGCATTTTCGTAAGCGGCGATATCAGCGCGTCCGTGGCTTTTGACAACGATGCCGCGCAATCCTAGCAAACTTGCGCCGTTGTACTGGTCGGGTTTCAGCTGTTTTAGTTGATTAAAAAGATCAGAAAATAGCCATTTCGCGATCCAGCGCTTGATGGGATGCTGATTGAGATGTGTTTTTACTTGGTTAATCACCAAGCTGGCGACGCCTTCACTGGTTTTAAGCGCGACATTACCGACAAAGCCATCACAAACAATGACATCAGTTTGGCCCGTGTATATTTGATCCCCTTCTATATAGCCGGTGTAGTTCACTGCTTGGCAAGATTGCAACATATCGGCACATCGCTTTACCAAGTCGTTTCCCTTGATCTCTTCTTCACCGATATTTAATAAGCCAATACGTGGCATACGCCCGAGCTCTGCCTGGGCCAACACCGCGCCCATGACCGCAAACTGAAACAGCGTATCTGCATCGCAAGACACATTCGCGCCGAGATCTAACAACCATTTACGTTGTTGGTTTGCGCCGGGTAACGCGGTCACCAGCGCGGGGCGGTCGACGCCGGGAAGCAATTTTAGAAGGTGTTTGGAAAGAGCCATCAGTGCGCCGGTGTTTCCGGCACTGACGCAAGCGTCTGCCTCGCCATGCGCCACTTTATCTAGCGCAATACGCATGGATGTGCCAGTGCTACGGCGTAACGCCGTTGACGGGCGCATGTCGTTAGGGATCACGTCTGGGGCATGAACGATGGAAAGTCGGGAGTGATTTTGTGCGTCGCATCGAGTGAGCTGTGCGACAATTTGTGCTTGGTCGCCCACTAAAATCACATTTAGGTCCGCAAAACGAGACAATGCCTGCACGGAGGCAGGCACTGTCACTTGGGGACCGAAATCCCCGCCCATCGCATCAAGTGCAATGGTTAGCCCAGTCAAGGTTCAACCTTACTTGTTGATAACCTTGCGGCCACGGTAGAAACCATCAGCGGTCACGTTGTGACGCAGGTGAGTTTCACCACTAGATTTGTCTACTGATACTGCTTGAGTACCCAGTGCATCGTGTGAACGACGCATACCACGCTTAGAACGGGTTTTACGGTTCTTTTGTACGGCCATTGACCCTACTCCTCGTTACTTTGCTTTAAGTTTTTTAGTACGGCAAACGGATTTGGACGCTCATCAGCAAGTGGGATTTCCCCATACACCATGTTGTCAGCACTCACTTTGCAGTCAGTGTCTTCGTGCATGGCGACCTGTGGCAAGGCCACAATCAACTCGTCTTCGACGAGCTGAATCAGATCAATCTCACCGTTTTCGTCGACTAATGCCGGCTCATAAGCATCCGGTAAGTTGCCAACCTGGTCTTCATTGAAAACCGGGCTATAAACGAATTCAGTTTCATAGCGATAGGAGAACGATTCCCAACAACGCTGACACTCAAGACTTACTGTGACGGCCGCATGGCCAGACACGGTTTTTAACCCTTGGGCATCAATGTCGAAAGAAAGCGTGACCTCAGCATCACTATCAATGCTTTGGGCTGCCTCACCGAGGCGCGCCAAACGCGATTTATCTACGATGCCATCGTAGTCAAGCCGCTTTTGTGCACTGCGGAATGGATCAACCGTCAGCGGTAGCTTTACCTTCTGCATAGGGCGCGAATATTAGCCTCCAAATGCGCTGGAGTCAAAGAAAATGTTGCCTGTGCTCAGGCCCTTTGTTGTCTTCTTGGCAAAAGACACAACGAATCACGAGAGTGAGAAGGCTTTCCTCTCACCATCTTACCATCAACGCCTTGGTTCTAGCCGAGATCCGGCCATACTGCATCATGCACATCGCACGTTGACGACTTTCAGGTTAGACTGAAACATGAAGATAAACCAAGCTTTTTGTGCGCATAAAGACTCACATACATGAAAGGACATGTCATGCAACCTAAAATCGTGTTGGCATCCAGTTCCCCTTATCGACAAGCGGTATTTAAGAAACTCGCCCTGCCCTTTACCGCATTTTCACCCGCCATTGATGAGAGCCGGCAAGAAAATGAGCGCCCGACTGACTTGGTCGAACGTCTCGCATTAGAGAAAGCCATGGCCGGTATGCCTTTGTATGGTGACGCGTTGATCATTGGCTCTGATCAAGTCTGTGTGATTGATGAAGAGGTGCTCGGAAAACCCGGCACACGTGAAAAGGCCATTGAGCAATTGCTGCGAGCCAGTGGCAAGCAAGTCACTTTTTATACCGGCATTGCAGTCATTAACAGTAAAACCGGCCACCATCAATCCGATGTCGAGCCCTTTCATGTCGACTTTCGTGATCTCAGCGAAGCCGAGATCACACGTTATATCGATAAAGAATTGCCGTTAGATTGCGCCGGTAGTTTCAAATGCGAAGGATTGGGCATTGCGTTATTTAATGCCATGCACGGCCGTGACCCCAACACCTTAATTGGACTGCCGTTGATCCGCCTGCGCGAAATGCTCGAGAAAGAAGGCGTCTCGGTTATTTAATACTGCCGATTAAAAGTGGCGCCGCGCCTAGATGAGTGGCTAAGGCGCCATCCCATGCCCCGGGCAAGCCTGACGCTTGGTCCAGTGCCCTTCATAGACTGTGCGCTGGAGTACGGTGCCTGAAAGATCGCCGTTTTGCTGGGGCCTCATAGAATGAGGCGATTTAGTGAGTCAACCACCGCAATCGGCGCGTAAGCCTGTAAGGTGTTTTGGTCGTGCACTCCCCATGTCACACCAAGACGGTCGACCATCGCATTCGCTGCCAGTTGCATATCATGATGTGTATCACCCACCATTAACGCCTGCGCTGCGCCGACACCTGTTTGTGTCAATATTTCTTCGATCATCATCGGATCAGGCTTAGAGGCTGTTTCATCGGCACAGCGTGTCACATCAAACAGGTCAGCCGTTCCTGTTTCGGCTAACGCACGGTCAAGCCCAGCACGCGATTTGCCAGTGGCCACGGCGAGCTTGAATCCGTTTGACCTTAATGCCCTGAGTGTGGCCTTCACCCCAGGATAAAGCTGGCAAGGGGTTGGATTATCATGCACAAACTGTTGACGGTAATGCGCAATCCAGTGCGGATACCATTTAGGATCCGCGTCTGGATACAACAACGAATAGCCCTTCTCTAAACTCAATCCAATCATTTGTTTGAGTTGTTCCGGCGCAAGCGTGGGTAGATGACCGGTGAGCGCAGCAGCGGCCTCTAAGCTCGAGACAATCCGTCCGATAGAGTCCATCACGGTGCCATCCCAATCAAAGATCAGCAGCGAATAGGGCCTAAGTAACGGATGCACCGAGAGTGATTGCTCACCCTCACTCATCGCCGTCACGTCTTGCGCTATCACTTGTCCGCTTTCACTCATGCTTGCCTCGTTATTCCACTGCTTAACGGAAAGTGCCAGATTAACGGAAAGTGCCAGATAGGGACCGTCCGGTTGCACTTATTTATCGGTTTTCTTCCGCAACCCCTCAAGCGCACGTTGTAACTTTGCTTCCATCGGCGCGTCGAGATCCATGGCCTCTTCACGGCCCGGATGCACAAAGCGAATTTTCGCCGCATGTAGGAAGAGTCGATTAAGTCCGACTTGTTTGGTATACGCATCAAAGCGCGGATCACCATAGCGGTCATCCCACGCGAGTGGATGACCCATGTACTGTGCATGTACGCGAATCTGGTGCGTTCGTCCCGTCACTGGGCTAGCCTGCACCAGCGTCGCCTCCGCAAAACGCTCAATCACTTTAAAGCGAGTTTCCGACGGCTTGCCATTGGGGTTCACTCGCACAATGCTATTTACTTCATTTTTTAATAGAGGTGCCGTAACTTTACGCTGTTTCGCAGGCCACTCCCCCATGACGAGCGCGTAGTAATCTTTTCGCACTGTCTTTTCACGAAATTGTGCTTGAAGATGCCGCAATGCCGAGCGTTTTTTCGCAATCAACAAGATCCCAGAGGTATCACGGTCAATACGGTGCACCAACTCTAAAAAACGCGCTTTAGGGCGCAACGCACGCATGGCTTCGATCGCACCGAATTGTAGCCCACTTCCGCCGTGCACCGCTGTACCCGATGGCTTGTTCAACACCAAAAGATGGTCATCTTCATAAAGAATGCAGTTTTCTAACTCTGCCACTTTGTCTAGCTTTGTACTTGGCGCCACTTGCTCATCGCGCTCAGGAAGCCGAATAGGCGGCACGCGGATCAGATCGCCCGCTTGAAGCTTATATTCTGGTTTTATTCGTTTTTTGTTAACTCGCACCTCTCCTTTACGAAGAACGCGATAAATCATACTTTTTGGGACATTTTTCAGCTGATTTCGCAGAAAATTGTCGATACGTTGGCCGGCGATGTCATCGTCAATTTCGATAAATCGCACTTTTGGTTTTTGTTCTGTCATAGCGAGTGATTGTACCTCTAAGCGACGGGACATGCACCTATCTAAACCCTGCCCTCAACACCGCTGAATACATGGCAGCAAAGATAATCGTGCAAAAAACGCGCACACCCGTCCGCTTTTTCTACCAACCCGACACAAGCAGCGAAAGCCGATTGCTGGACTCTGGTCTGGCTGCTATAGTTGCGGCGTTAGTCAGAAAAGGGAATCACTTTTCGGCGACATAACGGGCTTGCCTGTTAAAATATCCATAATTTCGAATGCTTTTCGTGCTTTACGCAGCACTCGGCGTAAGACGTAAGCCAAAAGCACCCGTTAGTGTGTTGACACGATGGCTGTTTGCCAGTGTCAGAGATATCCGCCATGAGTTTAAACACGGCGGACGCCAACTGCATAATCCGGTGAGCCACAATAACCGTCGCAGCTGGCCGATAAAAATTTGCCCGAGCGCACCCCTGATTTTCTCCAGCCGAGAGGTTGCACCATATCAGACTTGGGGTCAGGCAACATTGGCGACTGCTCTCGTCATCAACCGCTAATAACAACGATAAATAAATGAGAACAATCTGATGAAAAGAATGTTGATTAACGCAACTCAAAAGGAAGAGTTGCGCGTCGCATTGGTTGACGGTCAACGGCTGTACGATCTTGATATCGAAAGCCCTGGCCATGAATCGAAAAAAGCTAACATCTACAAAGGACGTATCACCCGTATTGAACCTAGCCTAGAAGCGGCATTTGTTGATTACGGCGCTGAACGACACGGTTTCCTCCCGCTAAAAGAAATCGCCCGCGAATACTTCCCTTCCGGTTATACCTATCAAGGCCGTCCTAACATCAAAGATGTGGTGAAAGAAGGCCAGGAAGTGATTGTCCAAGTGGACAAAGAAGAACGCGGTAACAAAGGCGCGGCACTGACGACCTTTGTCTCTTTAGCTGGTAGCTATTTGGTCTTGATGCCAAATAACCCACGTGCCGGTGGCATTTCGCGTCGTATCGAAGGCGAAGAACGTAACCAGCTCAAAGAGGCCATGTCAGGTCTTGAATTACCGCAAGGTATGGGCCTGATTGTACGCACCGCTGGTGTCGGTAAATCGGCCGAAGAATTAGAGTGGGACTTGAAAGTACTACTCAACCACTGGCAAGCGGTCAAAGAAGCGGCATCATCCAACCCTGCCCCTTTCCTGATCCATCAAGAAAGTAACGTGATTGCACGTGCGATTCGTGACTACTTACGTCGCGATATTGGTGAGATCTTGATCGACAGCGAAAAAGTCTTCAAACGCGCTCAAGAACACATCCAGTTAATACGCCCAGACTTTGTCAGCCGCATCAAACTGTATGAAGGCGAAGTGCCGCTGTTCAGCCACTACCAAATTGAAAGCCAGATTGAGTCGGCCTTCCAACGCGAAGTACGTCTCCCGTCAGGCGGATCTATTGTTATTGACCCGACCGAAGCCTTGACGTCTATCGACATCAACTCGGCACGGGCCACCAAAGGCAGTGATATTGAAGAAACAGCGCTACAAACCAACTTAGAAGCCGCGGAAGAGATCGCTCGCCAGCTTCGCTTACGTGATTTGGGCGGTTTGGTGGTTATCGATTTTATCGATATGACGCCTGTGCGCCACCAACGTGAAGTGGAAAATAAGCTACGTGATTCGGTTCGCATGGATCGTGCACGTGTGCAAATTGGCCGTATCTCACGCTTTGGTCTGCTGGAAATGTCACGCCAACGCTTGAGCCCGTCTCTCGCCGAAGCCAGCCATCATATTTGTCCACGCTGTAAAGGGACAGGTGTTATCCGTGACAACGAATCGCTTTCTTTGTCGATTCTGCGTCTCATGGAAGAAGAAGCCATGAAGGAAAACACGGCGCAAGTTCTAGGTATTGTCCCTGTGCCTGTCGCCTCTTACCTGCTTAACGAAAAGCGTCGGTCGGTACAACATATTGAGAAGTACCACAACGTTAAAGTGGTTGTGGTGCCAAACGCGGATCTGCAAACCCCACACTTCGATGTGGTGCGCATCCGCGGCGGCGAAGAAATGGCAAGCTTGTCGTACCATCTGCCAAGCCAGCTTGAGTCGCTAAAAGAAGCGGAAACGCGCGAAGAACCACAACAAGCGCGTCCGACGAAAAAGCGTGAAGAACCTGTGTTACAAGGATTTGCCGCGCCAAGCTCACCAGCGCCAGCCGCAAAGCCCGCCACAGAGACAGCACCTAAACAGCCAAGCCTGTTGGCCAAGTTAGGTAAATTCTTGTCTGGCCTGTTTGCAAGTGACAACACGTCTGAGGCAACGCCAAGTCAAGCGAGCACGCAATCGAGCAACCGCCAATCGGGTTCATCGACGCGCCAACAACGTAGCAAACGTGATCAAAGTGGACGCAATAAACCTCGTCAAAATCAGGCCGCGCCGCAAAAAGACGAGCAAGATGACAACGCACAAGATCGCAACCGTAACAACAAGCCGCGCCGTAGTAACAAGTCGCAAGATGAGCGTCGCGACAATAACCGTAAAGGCAAGAAAAACCGTAACGAGAAGCCAAAGTCAGCCCAAGCTGACAAGGTAGAAACGGCGAAGAAACAGCCTGAGAAAGCGGACAATAACGCGGATAACAAGGCAGAAAAAACGGAGAAGGTGAAACAACGTCGCCAACGCCGTAAGCTAAACCGCAGCGTGCGTGTCAACAAAGACCAGCCCGATGCAGTGACCGCATCTGCACAACCACAAGAACCGGCAAAAGGGAAAGATCTCCAGCAAGTCGGTGCCGATGTGGCGCAGCAAGCTAAACAGCAACAAACAGACAACGGCCAAAGTCAGCAAGACAAGCCTGCACGTGAAGAGAAGCGCCGTAATCGTCGTTCTCCTCGTCACCTGCGCGCGAGCGGCCAGCGTCGTCGCCGTCGTCCAATGGTGAAAAGCCCGATGCCACTCACCACTGGCATGGCCTCGCCAGAAATGGCGATGGGTAAAGTCTGGTCGACCGAGCAACCTATCAAAGTCAAACAGGACCGTCGTCGCCAAGACAAACGCCAAGCCGCACCTGTGATTGCAAGCGGTGTTGCACGTCCTGAAATGGCGATGGGTAAGGTGATTGTGATGCGCACATCGAGTGTCGCCGCAGCGCCAACGCCAGAGAAAAAGCCAGCCGTTGAGCCAGTGCCAACACCCCCTGTGGTTGAGGCCACGCCATCGGTAGCCGCATCACCGGCACCAGCGACTACACCCGAGCACGATCCAAATGTGGCCTTGGTGACGGAGAAAGTGATTGAGCGTGAAGCGGTTATCACAGCGCCTCAATCAACCATTCGTTATCGTCGCGCAACATCACCAATGATGAAAGCGCCTGCACCAAACCAAGTGGTTGATCATGCGCCAGTGCGCATCGCCGCCTTTAAAGTGCCCAATGCCAACGCGAAAGCGGCTGGCAGCGCAGAAGCGCGAGCTGCGGCTCAAGCACCGGCAACTAAACCTCAGTATTGAATCGATACTGACGCTTAAACGTGATGAGAAAGCCCCAGCAGCGCTGGGGCTTTTTTTTCAACAAAACCACTAACTATCGGGAAAAGTGATAAAAATGCGCCGATCCACACGCTTCTCGACCAACTTGCTTGTCAAAGCCAAAAAAGGAAGTAACGTCACTGTGTAGCATTCCTTCTGCCTGTTTAGCGTTGCAGACAGAATCATCAAATAGCTGCTTTAAGGACAAGGCTGTTGATCATGAGAAAGCTGTTTATCGCTCCCCCATTTAAGCGCCTTCATCACACCTTGATGTTGGCTTTTCTCCTGCTGAGCTTATTGCCTCTGATTCTCGTGGCACTTTTTTTTCTCAATGCTCACAGCAAGGATTTGCAAGAGCAAAGCACCGCACACTTACTTTCTGTACGCGATAGCAAACAACAACAAGTACGTGATTACTTTGATGCTAAAGAATCTGAAGTGTTAGGGTTCGTCGCATCAGAGCTCGCCTATGCCAGTGGCGGTCACTTTTATGGCTTAGTGAATGCCTTCCGCAGCCTAGGCCCTGATATTGATTCCGCCCGGCAGTATGCACAAACTCGCTACCATCCCGGTTCAGGTCACGCGATAAAAACGCCCGTCAGCAAAGGCTCGCCGAATTACCCCGGTGTAGAACGCTACCGCTTACTGCACAAACGTTATCATCGCGCCTATTTGGCACTATTGGCACGCGCAGACTTTGACGATCTTCTACTCGTCGATAAACAAGGTAATGTCACCTATTCAGTCAAAAAGCATTCGAACTATGGGACCAATTTATTGACGGGCCCTTACCAAGATAGCGAGCTGGGTCGCACCTTTGCCGCGCTAAAGCGCCAAGATAGGCAGGTGAAAGGTAAACGCGACCCTCACCCTAATGTCGTCATGTCAGACTTTGCCCAAGATCCGGATGGCAACGCCTATGCATGGCTCGGCGCTCCCATTATTCAGCAAGGCTACCTGCACAGTTATGCCTTGTTTCGGCTTCCCAATCACGCGCTGACCGCGTTAATGAGCCCTTCCTCTTCATCCGACATTCAAACCTTGTTAGTCGGAGACGATCTGCAAGTGCGCGGCCATTCATCTACCCCAGAGACGATCGCCAACAGCCTAGCAGTGATTGAAAAGGCACTGGGCAATCACACAGGGGTTGAACGCTATGACAATGCATCCGGCGACACCATGCTGGCGGCCTTTGCGCCTATCTCAACCCACGGGTTGCATTGGGCGCTTGTCGCCGAAGTGCCAATCGACATTGCGTTTGCGAGAGTTCGCCAACTCGAACAGCTGTTTATTGTTGCGATGCTGTTGGCCGGCTTTGCCGTGGTGGTTGCATCGAACAGTATGTCGAACTTTATTACTCGCCCTTTGTTGCAGCTGACATGGGCCGCAGAGAAAGTGAGTGCGGGCGATCTAGATACTAAAATTCATCACACGCGTCGGCATGATGAAATCGGGCGTTTGGCGGTCAGCTTTTCTCGTATGCGGCGCGCTATCCGTGAGAAGCTTCAGCTTATCAACCAGCAAAATCAAACACTTGAGCAAAGCTTGGCGACGATTCAAGAGCAAAACCAAGAGTTGCAGTTGGCTAACAAGCTCAAAGACGAGTTTCAGGCTACCACTTCGCATGAGTTGCGCACGCCTTTGCATGGCATGATTGGGATTGCCGACGCCTTGATTGCTGGTGCGAATGGTCCAATTAGTCGTGATCATCAGTATCAACTTTCGATCATTGTTAACAGCGGCCAACGGTTGGCGAAATTAGTCGATGATCTGCTCGATTATCATAAAATGCGTTATGGTCAGCTCTCGCTTGAAAACGAAGCGGTCGATATTACCAGCCTAGCGCGTCTTGTCCTTTCTTTAGCTGAACATCTCAAAAAAGATAAGCCAATCCGTATCATCAATCAGCTCCCCTCGTCCTCTTTGTGGGTCTGTGCCGATACCCAGCGCCTTGAGCAAGTGATGTATAACCTGATTGGTAATGCAGTGAAGTTTACTGATGCCGGTAAGATAGTGCTGAGTGCGGAAAAAATTGATGACAGGGTTCGCATTCAGTTAGTCGATACCGGGCAAGGGATCCCGCCCGAACAACTGAACGTGATCTTTGAGCCACTCACTCAAGCGGTCAGCGATCACTACCACTATCAGCATGGTGCCGGGCTGGGCTTATCGATCACACGTCAGCTGATTGAGCTTATGGGCGGTCAGCTTTATGTAAGCAGTCAGCCACAAATCGGTACCACATTTAGTTTTACCCTACCCGCGATCGAAGCGCCTGACGAACCGGTTGCTCATTTACCCAATGACGAACAGCCTTCTCCCCTCTGGCAACCCTTTACCCCACAGGACGTCGAGAATAAGGCGAATGCAACCACCGCCACTTGCGATGATGGCTTACTGATCTTGGTGGTTGATGACGAACCCACCAATCAACAAGTATTAACCAGCTTTTTGCAAATGGAGGGTTATCAGGTTATTACCGCTAGCGATGGCGAAACGGCGCTACAACAGGTCGAAAAAGAACGTCCTGCGCTGGTATTGCTCGATATACTCATGCCCGGGATAAGTGGCTTTGAAGTCTGTGAGCGATTACGCCAGCAGTATCATCATGGGGCGCTTCCCATCATCATGCTCACTGCCCTTAATCAACCTGATGATCGCATTCATGGTTTTAACGTGGGTGCTAATGACTATTTGAGTAAACCGTTCAATAAGCAAGAACTTGCCGCACGTATTGCCACGCACCTTGCCGCCTGTGATGCCGAGCGACGTCAGCAAGAAAATCAGCGATTGGAAGCCGCATTAGCGCAAAGTGCAGAGCGACAGGCGAGTCTACTCGAAACCCAGTCATGGCTGATTTCACAATTATCCCTCGCCCCTGAAGCGATTATCGGGGCAGGCAGCGATGGTCAAATCCGGTTTGCCAATGCGTCTGCCGCTGCGTTATTTCAACAGCAAGATGCCAATCTCAAGCGTATGCATAGTCATGCCCTGATCCATGAGCCGGATGAGAGCCAACAGCTCGAGCGCTATCAAGGTAAGTTGACTGTTTATATCGGCGACCAGCATCGTGATCTAGAAGGCATGATTTTGCGTTTCCCGGCGGCTTCTGAGATAACCACCTTATATGTGATGAACACTGATACGCCCGTCTCGCTAGCGCGGATCCAAAGTTTAGAAAGTGCGATTGAGGCTTTGTCTGGCTATGCATTCCGCGGTGATGCGCGCCAACTGGATAAATTAAAAGCCATGGGCGGTGAGTTTGAAGCCTTAGTGAGCCAAGCCCAGAGCCAGCAAGAGGATAAAGCGCAAGTACGCCGACAACTCATTGTCGATGCGATGGTGGCTGGACTCGAATACTGGGAAAAAACGACGGGCAAAAGTAAGTTCGATTTTGCCGAACAAAGCGGGCTGTGGCGGGTCTACCTCGACCGCAGTAGCCTACAAACCCGCACATTGGATAAGTACTTACTGCTGGAAACCTTACCCAAAACACCAAGGTGGCGCACAGTACTCAGCTCTATTCGCTATATTCTTGACCACTGTGACAAACACAATACCGATCGTACCCAGTTAGAAACCTACTACCGACAGCTGCGTCAGCTGCTGCTCGAAGACTAACACACCCCGTACCACCTTCCCCCCAACGTGCCTCTCCTATTGAGGACAGGCACTTTTCTCTTTCCTTACCCAATAAGCAATTAATCAGGACAGACAATTAATCAAGACAGACACTCTTATCGTCCCAATGGGGACAGACACTTTAAATATTCAGACTCTATACATTTAAAGTGCCTGTCCCCATAAATCTAAAGTGCCTGTCCCAACAAGGATCCACCAACCTACGCGATAATAATTCACGAAAATAAACGGGGTCTTTGATGCCGATATCAGTCCAAGCCWGAGCGATAGTTGGAGCTAAAAATCAGGATTGTGGGGGGTGTCACAACAAAACGGCAAGATTAAATTCTTGATTAAAAATAAGATCAAAGAAACATGTGACATGTGTCGCCCTTGAGAAGGTAACAAATAAGTCATTGATATTTATTGGTATAATCTAGTTCCGTTTCTGGTTTTTATCTCAGAAGAGAAAGCGAGTCAGAATACATCTTCAATTTATCCCGATCGATTTTAACGGTTTTAACGTCATGAAAGCGTTTTTTTACGATTTTAACGATTAATGACGTTGCGAAGCGTTCTATCGGCATGCTTATTTGAAGAGGTTCACCGGCCGCTGTGTTATCGATTGCTGATGTATACGATGACCAGACAACAGACAACTAGATGCCGGTGCATCGGCAAGCTTGAGCTCGCGAAGGTTGTAAGCAACGAGCTCACTATCCATCACGTGAACTGAAAGCAACAGTAAGGAATGGCTATGTTTTCGAGTAACATTAGATTTGCCAGCAAGACCCTACTTGCCTCTGCAATTATTGGTGCGCTGAGCGCAAGTGCTGGCGTCAGTGCCGCCGAGCGCAGTGAGCTCACTATCCACCCGAAAGAATTCAATACCTTTGTCCGTAACTTCAACCCTTTCCTTGGCGCCACCTACCTGCACACCACGACTGATTTCGTTTATGAGCCCTTGGTGGTGTTTAACGAAATGAAAGGCAACCAGCCTGTCTTTCGTATCGCGAGCGGCTATGAAATGGCGGATGACCTGAAAAGTGTCACCTTTACCCTACGCAAAGGGGTGAAATGGTCAGACGGCGAAGCCTACACTGCCGACGATGTGGTGTATTCATTTGATTTGGTTAAAAACCATCCTGAGCTCGACCAATCTGGGATTAATAAATGGATTGATGATGTGAAAAAAGTCGACGACTATACCGTCCGCTTTGAGCTCACTGAAGCTAATTCGAACGTCCCTTATGAGATCGTCAAAGTGCCAGTGGTGCCCGAGCACGTTTGGAAAAACATCGAAGACCCAGCATCTTATACCAATGAAAACCCAGTAGGCTCTGGCCCCTTCACCACTATCGATACCTTCACCTCTCAGCTCTATATTCAATGTCGTAACCCCTATTATTGGGATAACGACAACCTTGATGTCGACTGTCTGCGCGTGCCGCAAATCGCCAATAACGACCAGTTCTTAAGTAAAGTGATCAGTGGCGAAATGGACTGGACCTCCTCGTTTATTCCTGACATTGACCGCACCTATGCTGCGGCCAACCGAAACCATCACTATTGGTATCCTGCCGCTGGCACCCAAGCCTTTATGGTCAATTTTAATGACCCTGATCCGGCCAAGCGTGAAGCGCTGACCAATGTCGACTTCCGTCGTGCATTTTCGATGGCGCTAGACCGTCAAACCATCATTGATATCGCGTTTTATGGCGGTGGTACAGTGAACGACTTCGCGTCTGGCTTAGGTTATGCCTTTGAGTCATGGTCCGACGAAGCGGTGCATGAGAAATATCGCCAATACAATACGTACGATCTAGACGGCGCCAAAGCACTGCTTGCGAAAGCCGGCTTTAAAGATCAAGACGGTGATGGCTTTGTGGAAACCCCATCAGGCAAATCGTTTGAGCTCGAAATCCAATCTCCTAATGGCTGGACCGACTTCAACAACACCGTTCAGCTTGCGGTTGAGCAACTTGCCGAGGCCGGCATCAAAGCCAAGGCACGTACGCCTGATTTCTCGGTGTATAACCAAGCGATGCTTGAAGCCGACTACGACGTCGCCTACACCAACTACTTCCACGGTGCGGACCCTTACACCTATTGGAATAGCGCGTATAACTCCAACCTACAGAAAGGGGATGGCATGCCGCGGTTCGCGATGCATTATTACCAAAGTGCTGAGCTCGACAAGCTGTTAGACAGCTTCTACAAAACCGCGGATAAAGCTGAGCAACTGGAAATTGCCCACCAAATCCAAACGATTATCGCCAAGGATCAGGTCACCATTCCGGTGCTTTCTGGCGCACAAATGTATCAATACAACACAGCCCGCTTCACCGGTTGGTGGAACGAAGACAACCCGAAAGGTCGCCCCTCTATCTGGGCCGGCATTCCTGAGCGTCTTCTTCACGTGCTGGACCTTAAGCCCGTCCAGTAACCACTATCGGGCGCCTTGCGCGCCCGCTTTTCCACGGTGTTCACGCCACGAACATCACCACTTCGCTGTGTAAGGTGTGGGTTATGGGTTATTTTTTCCGACGGCTAACTTTTTACATGATTGCCCTTTTAGTGGCAGCAACACTCAATTTTATTATTCCTCGTGCCATGCCCGGTGATCCTGTCACCATGATGTTTGCCAACGCCTCGGTGCAAGTCACTCCAGAGCGAATTGAGGCAATGAAACAACTGCTGGGCTTTGTCGATGGCCCCCTCTATATGCAGTATTTCACCTACATGAAAAACGTGCTGAGCTGGGATTTAGGCACCTCCATCCAATTTTATCCGTTGTCGGTTAACGAGCTCCTCGGCAAAGCCTTTGGCTGGTCACTATTTCTCGCCGGCAGTGCGGTGCTGCTGTCGTTCTCGCTGGGCTCGATTTTGGGCATTTTTGCCGCTTGGAAGCGCGGCGGAAAATACGATGCTGTGATCACCCCAGGCATGCTGATTATCCAAGCGGTACCTCAAGTGGTCATTGCAATGCTCGCGCTGTTTATTTTCGCGATTGGGCTGAAATGGTTTCCAACCGGATACGCCTACACGCCAGGCGTGACCCCAGACTGGACCAGCTGGACCTTTATTAAAGATGTGGCCTATCACGCCGTACTTCCGCTTTTTTGTGCCTCCATCATTCAAGTAGGCGGCTTTTTGGTCAACATGCGTAACAACATGATTAACCTGCTTGCGGAAGACTACATCACCATGGCGCGCGGCAAAGGGTTGAGCGAAAACCGCGTGGTGTTTAACTATGCGGCGCGGAACGCGCTCTTGCCCAGTGTCACCGCGCTATCGATGTCGCTGGGTATTGCCATCGGGGGCCAACTGATTGTGGAAATTATTTTTAACTATCCCGGTCTTGGCTCGGTGCTTTTGAATGCGATCAACGCGCGCGACTATCAAGTCCTACAAGGCCAGCTACTGATTATGACCTTGTTTATGCTCTCGTTTAACTTAATTGCTGACATGCTGTACGTGGTCCTTGACCCTCGCCTGCGCAAAGGAGGCAAATAATATGAAAGATCTCCTCACGCTTATCGTGCGCAATAAGATTGCCCGCGCCGGTTCCATCATTGTTGGCCTATTTATATTGATGGCGGTCTTTGCGCCCTTGTTGACCCAGCATGCGCCAGACAAACGCACGGGTAACCCGCATGAATACCCAAGCTTTATCGTCAAAGCGGCGCAAGCCAACCCAGACGGCTGGGTCGCCACACACTTAGCGGATGATCGTCGCACCCTACTGATGTCGAAAAAGGCCGACCATGTCCTTGGCACTACCCGTATGGGTCGCGATGTCTGGTCACAGTTGGTACATGGCGCCCGTGTTTCGTTGGCGGTGGGTTTTGGAGCCGGTATCACCGTGTGTGTGCTCGCCACCTTAATCGGCATTACCGCCGGCTATTTAGGCGGTTGGGTTGACGATGTGCTCACCGCCGCAATGAACATTATGTTGGTGATCCCGCAATACCCACTCCTGTTCGTGCTCGCCGCGTTTATCGGCGAAGCCGGACCGCTGACGATCGCCATCATTATTGGCTGTACCTCCTGGGCGTGGGGAGCACGAGTGGTTCGCTCACAAACCCTTGCCCTGCGCGAAAAAGAGTTCGTGAAAGCCGCCGAAGTGCTGGGGGAATCGCGCTTTCGTATCACCTTTGTCGAGATCTTGCCTAATCTCGTGCCCATTGTTGGCGCTAGCTTTATTGGCTCGGTGATGTATGCCATTGCCATGGAGTCGATTATCTCTTTCTTGGGCCTTGGCGATCCCAACACCATCAGCTGGGGGATCATGCTCTACAACGTACAAACCTCATCATCCATGCTGATTGGCGCGTGGTGGGAGCTGCTCGCGCCTTGTATTGCGCTGACCTTACTGGTGACGGGGCTTGCGTTACTCAACTTCGCGGTGGATGAAATTGCCAACCCGCAATTACGTGCGCAAAAAGGGATGAAGCGCTGGAAAAAACTCAGCCAACAAGAAAAGAAAGCCCGCGACGAGAATCCCGTTGCCGAACACATGCTGATCAGTGGAGATAAATCATGAGTCGCACCCCACTTATCTCAATCCGTGACCTGTGCGTCGACTACATTACCGATGCCGGTGATGTCCGAGCCTGCGATCACGTCAATTTTGACATTGCCCCCGGTGAAGTATTCGGCTTGGCTGGCGAATCGGGATGCGGTAAATCCACCGTTGCCTTTTCGCTGATGCGTCTGCATAAGCCACCTGCCTTTATCACCGGCGGCGAAGTCATCTTTAACGGCGAGAATATCCTCGATTACAGCGACGCTCGGATGCGCGACTTTCGCTGGCGCGAGATGTCGATGGTGTTTCAAAGCGCCATGAATGCCCTCAACCCAGTGCTGACGCTCGAAGAACAGTTCTGCGATGTGCTGATGCGCCACACCAACTTGACCCGCAAACAAGCGGTGAAGCGAGCTCAAGGCTTGCTAGAAATTGTCGATATTCATCCCAGTCGTCTGACCGATTATCCGCATCAGTTTTCGGGCGGGATGCGTCAACGCTTGGTAATTGCCATTGCACTGGCCCTCAACCCGAAAATGATCATCATGGATGAGCCCACCACGGCATTAGATGTGGTGGTGCAGCGTGAGATCTTGCAAAAAATCTACGCGTTAAAAGAAGAGTTTGGCTTTTCGATTCTGTTTATCACCCATGACTTATCGCTCATGGTCGAGTTTTCCGACCGGATAGGGATCATGTATTCCGGTGAGCTGATTGAAGTCGCGCCGTCCAAACAAGTACTTACCAATCCCTATCACCCCTACACCGAAGGGCTGGGCAGCTCATTCCCCTCACTCACCGGGCCCAAGCGCCAACTGGTGGGTATCCCAGGTAATCCGCTCAACTTACTCGAAATCCCGACCGGCTGCCGCTTTCAAGCACGTTGCGCGCAAGTGCATGAACAGTGTCGAACCACCCAAACCGTGCTGCGCCAAATCGAACCAGGCCGTTATTCCAACTGCCACCTATACGACGGCGAGCCGATCGCCCAACAAAAAGTCTAATATCGTGCCAATGTGAGGAAGTCAGTGATGAGTACAGGTCTTGGAGAACTGCTGGTTGAAGGTAAAAACGTGGTGAAAGATTTCCCCATTAACAGCCATGCCCTTAAACAACCCATGATGCGAGCGATCAATGATGTCTCGTTCAAAATGTACAAAGGCCGTGGGCTTGCGGTGGTGGGCGAATCAGGCTCGGGCAAATCAACCACTGCGAAAATGATTGCAAAAATGTACGCCCCGACCGACGGCTGCATTGAATATCGGGGCCGCGATATTACCACCATTAAAAAACGTAATGAGCTGATGCGCTATCGCGAGGGCCTGCAAATGGTCTGGCAAGATCCCTTTGGCTCGCTCAACCCCACCCATAATGTGTTTCATCATATTGCGCGTCCGTTATTGATCCACAAAAAAGTCGCCAAGCGCGATAAAGCGCAGTTGAAAGAACGGGTGTTCGAGCTGCTAGAGCAAGTGGGCCTCACTCCGGCCAAAGAAACGGCGGAGAAATTCCCCCATCAGCTGTCGGGCGGTCAACGTCAGAGAATAAACCTAGCGCGTAACATCGCCGTGGGTGCGGAAGTGGTACTCGCCGACGAGCCGACCTCGATGCTGGATGTGTCGATTCGTGCCGGTGTGCTTAACCTCATGGAAGAGATGAAAGTGGAGAAGCAAATGTCGCTGCTCTACATCACCCATGATATCGCCACCGCGCGCTACATTGCCGAAGACTTGGCGGTGATGTACGTCGGCCATATGGTCGAATGGGGAGACACCGAAGAGATTATTCATCGTCCTCAGCATCCTTACACCCAGCTGTTGGTCTCGGCCGTGCCCGACCCCAGCAAATCTATTCACGAAGAATTAAAGGGCAACAAGGGAGAGATCCCCCTATGGACACCGGATTCGGTCGGCTGCCCTTTTGCTGGCCGCTGCCCGCATGCGACGGACAAATGCACTGAGCAGTTACCCGGCGTGACCAAGCTCGCCGACAACCACTATGTGCGCTGCTATTTGTACGAGCAATAGCGACCAATAAGGATACCATCATGCAAGTGCTGACCAATCACATTGGCTACTCGTTACACGGTGACAAATACGCGGTGATCGTCAGTGACAGCGACCGCCTCATCGGCACGCCCGTGGCACTGATTTCCCTGCCTCCTCTTAAGGGGACAGGCACATTTAGCACTGCCGATAAAACTGCCTCCCCTTCTGGGGACAGACACTTTAACGATGCCGCAAAAGACGCAAAAAAAAGTACCGGGACAGACACTTTTGTTCGTGGGACAGGCACAGTATCACTCGATAACGAGGTCGCGCAGTTTGAATTACAGCAAGGCACACAGTTAAACAACTGGCAGATGGGCACGGCTTATACCCTCGATTTTTCTGCCTTTGCACATCGCGGACGCTATCAACTCGTGCTGTTAACAGACAAACCGGTATATTCCCATCCGTTTGAGATCCGAGATAATTGTCTGTTTCACACCACGTTTTCCGACCTGCTGCATTACTTTAAATCGCAGCGGTGTAGCGGTATTTACGAACACGCGGATCAGCGCGCCAAGGTATTTGGCTCTGATGAACGCATGGATGTGTCCGGCGGTTGGTACGATGCCTCTGGCGATGTGAGCAAATACCTGAGCCACCTTTCCTATGCCAATTACTTCAATCCGCAACAAATCCCTCTGTTGGCTTGGGGGCTGGCCGATCTTGCCAGCCAGTTTAGCTCGGACACGCTGCCCGCGTTTATGTGCACACGATTAGCCGATGAAGCGAAACACGGCGCTGACTTTCTTCTCCGTATGCAACATCCCAGTGGCTTTTTTTATATGACGGTGTTTGATCAGTGGTCGAAAGACCCTGAGCGCCGCACCCTTTGCGCTTACGCGACGCAAGATGGAGCGATGAGTGAGGCTTACCAGGCCGGTTTTCGTCAAGGTGGTGGCATGGCGATTGCAGCCCTTGCCTCTGCAAGCCGAGCCCCGCTTTGCGCCGAGCCTGACCAACAAGCACGCTATTTAGACGCTGCCATTCGCGGCTACTGGCATTTGGTTGAAAATAACCATCACTACCTTGATGACGGTGAGCCCAACATTATTGACGAAACCTGCGCCCTTCTCGCTGCATGCGAGTTACATCACGCCACTCGACAATCTACCGAAGAGCAATCTACCGGGGACAGTCACGCTTATTTAATGGGACAGGCACCTTTAGGTTCTGGGGACAGACACATTAGTGCGAACGGTGACTGTCCCTTTTTGAGCGAGGCTAGAGGCTGGATGAAAAAGCTGGTCGCACGGCAACGCAGTGATGAAACTTGCCAGTATTATTGGTCAGCAAATGCTGATGGGAGCCGCCCCTTTTACCATACCGCTGATGCGGGTCTACCCGGGTTGGCATTAATTCGCTATCTCGATGTGGAAACCGACCCCAGCCATCAAGCTATCGCACAAACAGCCCTGGAACGCGCCTGCCAGTTTGAGCTCAACCTAACACAAACCGCCGATAATCCATTCGCGTATCCGCGTCAGTACGTCAAACCCGTCGATGGCGTTAAACAGGTGCGTCACTTTATTCCTCACCACAATGAAACCGGCTATTGGTGGCAAGGCGAGAATGCACGCTTGGGATCCCTGGCGACCTTTGCGTGCCATGCAACGCGCCATATTCAAGACGATGCGCTAAATGCTGCTCTCTACACCTTTAGCCAACGGGCGCTTAATTGGATCCTCGGTTTAAACCCACTTGATATCTGTATGCTCGATGGACATGGCCTCAACAACCCAGATTACCTACCGCACTTGGGCTTTTTTAATGCCAAAGGGGGGATCTGCAATGGCATTACCGCAGGGATGGAGGATGAAACACAGATTGCATTCAACCCCGCGCCATATTGCGATGATATGGCGCAAAACTGGCGATGGGGCGAGCAGTGGTTGCCACATGCAAGCTGGTTTATGCTCGCCATCAGTGCGCAAACGCTGACTGGCAACGGCCACTCGAACAAGGAGAACACGTGATGACTTACCGCCTCGATCTGAGTGTGATCAACGAGTACCCTAATGACACTCCGCCCCGTAGCCGAATGGGGTTAACCTTGCATAATCTCACCGACTGTCCCTTAAATCAGCTGTCTATTGCGGTACTGTTTGATCGCTTCATCAACCCCAATACCCTGTCACAAGGCAGTATTGAGCAAGTTGGCAGCTATTGCGTCATTACACCGGCGCATCAAACTCTCGATGCCAATCAAAGCTTATACATCGAGTTTGATGCCCACACGCCGCCATTGCGGTTCCTTTGTGCGGGCTTTAAAGATGCGCTGCTCTATGCCAATGGCGAGCAATACTCAGTGATGCTCACCCCCATTAACTTGGCGCATACTCACACCACACGCTCATCGATTCCAGATGTTCATCCCGCCGAGCACGCCATTATTCCGGTACCTAAATCGGTGCGCCACCAGCCAGGATACTTTACGCTTTCACCCACAACACCGTTAATCGCAGTGGATCCACAGGCCCTTCCCGCCGCGCAGTGGTTAAGTAACGAATGGGTTCGCATGTACCCGCAAGCTGATATTGCACTCGACCCACGTCATCAAGATGCGGTCACTGGCGATCATGCCATTCTTTTACGGCCGTTACCCGACTCCACACTTCGAGATATTACACACCGTGATGAGGCCTATCAGCTCACCGTCACCGACCAAGGCGTGGTTATCCAAGCCTGTGCTGAGCGCGGGTTTATTCACGGCTGCGCGTCGCTGTTGCAACTTWGCCAAGAGCAAGACACACAGCTTCGAATACCAGCAATCAAAATCAGCGATGCACCACGCTTTGCTTACCGAGGGATGATGCTCGATTGCGCGCGCCATTTTCATTCGGTGGACACGGTAAAGCGACTGATTAACCAGTTAGCCTATTTCAAGTTCAATACCTTTCACTGGCATTTAACCGACGATGAAGGCTGGCGACTGGAGATTAAAGCTCTGCCTGAATTGACGCGCTATGGGAGTCAACGCGGCCCCAATACCCGCCTTGCCCCGCAATTCAGCCATATTGCAGAACGTCACGAAGGTTATTATCGCCAAGAAGACGTACGTGACGTGATTGAATACGCCGCAGCCCGCGGTATTACCGTCATTCCAGAAATTGATATTCCCGGTCACTGTCGCGCAGCCATCAAAGCACTGCCTGATTGGCTACAAGATGACGACGACCGCTCTACTTACCGCAGCGTACAACACTACACCGATAACGTATTATCGCCAGTCCTCGAGGGCACGTATCGATTTTTAGATACGGTATTAAGTGAAGTCGCCGAGCTTTTTCCCGCCTCATGGGTCCATATTGGTGCCGATGAAGTCCCTGACGGAGTATGGACGGATAGCCCAATTTATCGGGACAGACGCATGAACGGAGAAACGACCGCTTCGCTACAGGGACAGATACTGACCTATGCGGAGCAAAAGCTACGCGCCTTGGGCAAACGTATGGTTGGCTGGGAAGAAGTGCAGCACGGCGATAAAGTGAGCAAGAATACCGTGATCTATTCATGGCAAAGCGAAGACGCCGCATTGCACTGTGCGCAGCATGGGTTTGATGTGATTTTGACCCCCGGTCAGGCGACCTATCTCGATATGGTGCAAGATTATGCTGCCACCGAGCCCGGTCTCGACTGGGCGGGCGTCACGCCATTAGAAAAAGCCTACCAATATGAGCCGCTTGCAAGCCTCGCCAGTGACGATCCCGCCCGTGAGCATATGCTAGGCGTACAATGTGCACTCTGGAGTGAACTGATCACCAATCAGGACAGGCTCGATTACATGGTGTTTCCAAGGCTTACCGCCATTGCGGAAGCGGCCTGGAGCCACAGTGAGCGCCGTGACTGGCTCGATTATCTGGCCAGACTCAAAGCGCAATTACCGCGTTTAGACAAGTTCGGTATTCAATACCGTTCTCCTTGGGCATCGAACAAGTAGGCCGAATTCGCCCACCTGGCAGTGCTTCCTGCGCTGCCAGCTCTTTGCGCTCGCATCCCATCTGTTTATAATGCCCAGCCATTGTTGTCAGTCTGAGAGTGTTTTCGGCATGCTACGCCAAGAAATTAATACCCTACTCACCCCTATTCATGGTTTTCTGCACTGTCAAACCCCCGACAGTTGGATTGACGCGGCCATTCAGCCTGACAATCAATCGATTCTTTTACGCGATCACGCGAACTGCGAATTAAAAGCCAGCCAAACCGCGATGTGGTTGATCCGTAAATATGCGGTTGACGCGGCGAGTGGCGAGCAACTGCTGGCATGGGCCAAACCCTATGAAGACTTTGTCTATCGCGGCGTTCGCGATGGGATCTTCCACGCGCGCAAAAACGGTCTCAGCGCGCCTTTAACCCCTAAAGCGGGGTTTGCCCACGGCCAAGCCTTGATTGATAAAATGGTCCGGTTAATCAAAGAAGAGTTTCATCACTTTGAGCAAGTGATTGAAATCATGGACGCACGCGGCATTCCTTATCAACCGTTAGAAGCAGGTCGCTACGCCAAAGGATTAATGCGCGCGGCACGTACTCACGAGCCGGCTACCTTGGTCGATAAACTGATTATTGGCGCCTACATTGAAGCACGCTCCTGCGAGCGCTTTGCCAAAGTCGCCCCACACCTTGATGATGAACTGCAAAAGTTCTACATCTCGCTACTGCGCTCGGAAGCACGCCATTATCAAGATTACCTCACGCTTGCAGAAACCATCGCCGGCGAAGACATTCGCGACCGCATCCAAACCATCGGCGAGCGCGAAGCCGAGTTGATCCAAGCGCCCGACAGCCAATTCCGCTTTCACAGCGGCGCCCCTGCCTAACTTCTTATGGCAGCTTCTCTTTGTGGGGACAGGCACTTTTATTCAACGTGATTTCCTGTGGGGATTTCCTGCGGGGACAGGCACCTTTACACATGTCCCTACTAAGTTTCCTTTCCAGGGACAGGCACTTTTAGTTTTCGCCGGATACAAACACCTCTTGGTGACTGTCCTGGTAGTTTGCTTTATAGCTCGCCTGTCCCCGTTGTTTACTTTGTCCCCGTTGTTTACTAATCGGGACAGACGCCTTTAGTAACTAACCAATCTCACAGTTACAGTATTTCTTGTACTGTCACGAAAAACCAGGCCAGAAAAGATGATGGCTGTTCATTTATACAGTACCTTTTACATATACCCATATACCAAAAGGGACTGACGATGACCAAAGCTCGCGCATCTTTAGTGAACCTATCAGCCACACCCTATTATCATTGCGTCTCACGCTGCGTGCGCCGCTCTTTCCTGTGCGGCTATGATGCTCAGTCGCAAAAAAGCTATGAGCATCGTCGCGCATGGATAGAAACGCGTTTACTTACACTAGCCAAAGCTTTTTGCATCGATATCTGCGCTTACGCCATTATGAGCAATCATTATCACGTTGTCCTACATATCAATGCAAAAGCCGCCCAATCCCTGACAAATACCGACGTTATCGACCGCTGGCTAGCCTTTCACCAGGCTCCGGTACTCATCCAGCGTTTTCGTCAGGGAGAATCCCTCTCCAAATCGGAGTACAAAGCGTGCTGTCGGATCATTGAGAACTGGCGCGAACGTTTGATGTCTGTCAGCTGGTTTATGAAGCTGCTTAATCAATATATTTCGACGCAAGCGAACCGAGAGGATCAATGTTCAGGGCATTTTTGGGAGGGACGCTTTAAAAGTCAGGCCTTGTTGGATGACAAAGCTCTTGCTGCGGCAATGGCCTATGTCGATTTAAACCCCGTGAGAGCAGGTATCGCCAAACAGCCCAAGCATTCGAATTACACATCGATAAAAAAGCGACTTGAATCACTCGAGCAAAATAAAGCAACCCCAGCAGGCTTATTCGCCTTTGCAGGAAATCCGAGGAAATCTATGCCCGACGGCATTCCGTTTCGGCTAATGGACTATTTAGCACTTGTTGAATGGACCTGCCACAAGAGACAAGACGCGGGCTCAAATCAGCGGCCTCCCCTACTCACACAGCTGAATATGTCGAGTGAAACCTGGCTGGCCACATGCGCTCATTTAGAGTGCGGAAATGTTGTAGGCTCACTGTCGAGTATCCAAGCCGTATTACCGACACTGGGCCTAAAACGCATGACAGGCGTCATGATCCCAAATCGTTGAGGCAAGCACTAAAACACGCATCAATGCGTAAAGGAATCGTCATACTAGCCCGAAGGGCTACCCTACCCAATAAGCCAGCACCATTATAAACACGAACAAAACACCTACCGCTTTTAAGAGCGGCTTTAGCCCTTTGGCCCCACCTTCTGGGGGTTGATTACAACATCCCATATTATCTCCTGACCGTTTTCCCAGAAGAATAAGCCTTCCAGTAACAGGAAGGTAAAGAGACATTCACGTTTGATTTTAGAGCTTGTTGGGACAGGCACATTAGCAATGCTGATAATTGTCCCAGATGGCACGGTTCGATCGATACCAGACATATCATAAGTACCGTGTCTGTCCCAACAAAAAGCAGTCGTGTTTCAGAGTGATTTTTTGTACGCTTAAACAATTAATTAATCTCAACCTAGGCCAAGAACATGGAACTGCCACCTTCTGCGCAAGCGCTCCTTGAGGCTATCCAACACTACACACCCATCACCGATATCAGTGCAGATCAGCGCCAGTTGATAAATGGTTCACCAGAGTCGTTTATTTCCGCGCTACCGATTGGCCTATCGCTATCAAAGACATTCGACGAAAGCCAAGAGGAGCTTTTTGTCGATTACTTTTCACAAATGGCCAATGACCTACGTATTTATTCGCGTAGTAATGACGTCTCTGAAATCATCAATATCGCGAATGAAATACTCACTAACGCACTTGAGCTAGACGATGCTCAAATTAACTTGATGCTCACCAGAGAAATCATCAGCTGCATGAAACACCTTAAACTGCATGTCGACGATGCGATCATTATGAAAGTGCGTGAGCGCAGTCAGCAGCCGATCACTAAGCAACAAGAACAATTGGCACAAGACCCTGAAAAGGTTACCGAGCATCTCATCGCGGATCTCAATAAATTCGGCGTAGACACTGGGCTTGCTTTTTGTCAGTTTGTGGGCGGTGAGCTTATCTTTTTCACCGAACAGGAGGTTCAAGGGCTGCTCACGATGATGAGCCGTCAACCTTGGTCAATTGATGCGCTTTTGCTTTTGAGCCTCAATCCCGAGCCTAAAGTCGCCGACAGCGCAGCGAGTGTACTCAGTAGCCTTCCAGCAAAAAGATGGGAGTCCCTTGGTCAGCGTCAATACCTGACCCTAATCCAGCGCTTTGGTCACGATAGCGTAAAAAATCACCTACCAGCGTGGCAAAAGTCAGCCATGCAATACAGCAAACAAGCAGAACAACATCAAGTGACCGAGCTTTACCTGTCCTATCCAGACGGCAACCATGCCATACTATTTAACGGACTGCTCATCGACCCAACGACTAAAAATGCACACGTATTCGGTGGCGTTTTTCGCTTAGGTTTCGGTTTAGTGGATAGCTATTTTGATACCAATCCCGTCGACACTGTGCAATATAAAAAAATGACCGCAGAAATGGACACCGCTGTCGACGTCGTTCAATGCCATCCCAATATATTGCGACACATACTTTGTTGGGCCCTGGACGAACAGCATGAGGTCCTCGATCCTGACACGCTACATATGTTGGCGCTTCTCCCGTCCCAATGGACCGAGCCGCAACCGTTCTCATTAGATAAACTCGCCTCCACGTGTGACTTCCCAGGAGAACATCCCGACGCGATAGCGCGAGGACATCGATCCAGCAAACTGTTAGTCAATACCCCATTGATAGAGACATGGACGATCGCTGAATCGATCGACCCAGCCCTGGAGAGCATACGCAAAGTCCGGAACCGCTATTATCTCGAACACCCTGACCCCTATATCAAAGCACTCGCGTTGAGTGGGCTAATCACGCATTACAGCAAACAAGAAAGCACACCGTTCTCACCGAGCAACCTATTTATATTTGCCGCAGCGTATGCGTTGCAAGCACCTGATCGCATGAGAAAAACCTTTCCGCTTTTCGACCAACTCACAGAGCTGAGTATACAACAGCAAGCGGAGTATCACCCGATGGCGCACGGCCCGCAGGAAATAGAACGCCCCCAAGGCATCGTACTGCACATTGAGCTCGATAATAGCCGTCCCAAAATATGGCGCCGTTTTACCATTTCAAACGCCTTACCTTTTATCGCGCTACACGATTACATTCAGGCTATTATGGGTTGGGAGCACCAACACCTTGCCATGTTCATCACACCCTTTGGTCATATTGACCTTGACGATGAATCCGATACCCAAGCGGCGTATTTACCCATTGGGGCAGTACTGCGAGAACCCGGAGACACCATCGCGTATGTGTATGATTTTGGTGATAACTGGCACCACACCATCACCCTTGAGAAACTGAATACCCGCAATTACACGCAGCCTAAAGTCACGGCAGGTAATGGCGTATGCCCGCCAGAAGATTGCGGCGGTATAGACAGATACAAAGACCTACTCAGACTCTCAAAACGCGCTCCACTCAACGACGATGATCGAGAGATCCTGGACCTCTTTAACATGCAGGACTGGGACGCAAAATTCTTTGATAAGAACGAAGTGAATCAGAGATTAAAAGAAGAAGTACCACCTATTTTCGACTAAGTAAATCGCGGGACAGGCACTTTTAACTTTTGGTGCCTGTCCCGCCAATGTTTTCTAATACGCTGTACTCAGAAATCTGGACTCTGTATCCTAGTGGCTATAAACATCTATCAAGGACAATGACGATGTGGTATCTCATCTATTCGCAAGACGTAGAGAACAGTCTACCGCTACGCAAGCAAGCGCGTGACGCACACCTTGAGCGCTTACACCAACTGGAAAAAGAAAACCGCTTGATGATTGCAGGACCAAACCCTGCCGTTGATAGCGACGAGCCGGGCGAAGCTGGGTTTACGGGGTCAACCGTTATTGCTTGGTTTGAGTCATTATCAGCCGCCCAAGCCTGGGCTGACAAAGACCCTTATGTAGCCGCTGGCGTCTATGCAGACGTGACCGTTAAACCTTTCAAAAAAGTGCTTCCTCAGGATCCTGCCTAATGCGATATGTAAAAATACTTATGATGGCCTGCCTGGGGCTAGTGCTCAGTGCCTGTAGTAGCACCCAGCATGATAAAGCCGCAGAAGCCGCAATCCAACGTGCCGACATGATTGCACAGTTACTGCCGATGGATATTGAAGGCTACTCACTGGTTCGCGCTCGTGCGCAAGATACCATCATCGAGCTGACACTTCTGGAGAAGAATGCCAAAAAAGCACCGGGGCAGCTCTTTTCCGGCTTAAAACGTCGATATTGCGAGGATAACGATATCCGCAGTATGTTAGACAGTGGTATCAGCTATACCATTTTGGTTCGCGACACCCGCGGCCGACAAATCCTCAAAAACGCCATTACTGCACCAAGCTGTGCTAGCTAAAAAGATGGGGGTCGGTTGAGGCCCCTTCACCCGGCAAAACCAAGAGACACTTACCTGTGATAGCCGCCTTGCTCTATATTGTGACCGTTGGTTTTTATCTTTTTACCAACTTTCAGGAAACCTCACTCAAAGAAGCGGTCATTTGCATGGTCGTCGTGGGGATTTATTGTTTTTGGCACCTCGCTATTCCACCTTTTGCTGCCACCCCTAATTTTTACACAGAAAGAGCGTTTGGTGTCGTACCATTTGTTTCAATGTGGGCAATCCTATTTCCACACTTTGCTATCAATCAAAACCCTACGGTTACACGCACCTTAGGTTGGATTGGGCTTGGTGCGATGACGATTATTCTCGCGATTTTTAAGCTATTTGTGCGGTAATCAGTGCATCATTTCCCTGTACTCTGTGAAACAGAATTAGAGCAGTGAAAACGGGACATCCCACTCTACTGGTAAGGCTGGCCACAACTCGCCTTGGCTCGGGGGCAGCACATAGCGATAGCGTGTTTCAGGCTGATCGTCGGAAAAACGACACGTAAATTGCAGTCCATAAGCGTGTAAGTAGCCACGATCGGCAGGCTCGCCGCCATAGTAATCATCACCGATAAGCGGAGAGCCAATGCTTTTCATCGCCACGCGAATTTGATGGGTTTTGCCTGTGTAAGGCCGACAGAGGAAAAGTCGCCGCCCCTCACCACCAGCAATAGAGGTAAAACGTGTTCTCGCCGGGTTGTCTTTGCTGGTTAACAATTTCCAGCTACCTCTCCTTCCCTTCGTCATATCTCCAACGATCAGCCCCTGCTTCTTACGTGGCTTTTTCGCACTTAATGCCAAATAGAATTTTTCTATCTCGCGCGAAGCAAACAACCCTGAGAGGACAGATGCTGCATGCGAAGAGGTTGCCAGCAGCAGCAAGCCCGATGTCATCTTATCTAACCGATGCACAAGGTAGACTTTCTCGACCCCAATGTGCGCCGCGACCGCCGGCAGCAGTGCCGCATGATCGGCTTCTTTTTGCACGCTAACGCCGTGGTGCTTGTTGATCACCACAAAGTGTTGGTTTTGGTCGACAATTGAAAACATAACGAGGCGATTTACCGGTTGGCTATTGAGGACAGGCATCATAACGGCTTCACTCCTGCGCCGCTAGGGCAATCATATAAGTGACTGTCCCCCGAGTACCGTCCCCCGAGTATTCCTAGAGCAATTATAAAGGTGTCTGTCTCGTTAGTTCCGTTAGTTCCGTTAGCTTAAAGAGCTTAAAGTGCCTGTCCCCGATAGTTATAGCTCGCCCAATAGCTATACCCGCTTCACACTCTCGCGCACCACTAACGTTGGCTCGAGCTGCACAGTTTGGCTGTCACTTTTAGGGTCATCCAGTTTGTGGAGTAGGGTTTCGACGGCTGCTTGACCGAGACGGTACTTGGGCTGGTGAATAGTGGTCAGCGAGGGCGAGACAAATTTTGCCAGGTGGATGTCATCGTATCCCATGATAGAAAGCTCCTCCGGTACCCGAATGCCGAGTGCATTGGCAGCATTGATCGCGCCCATTGCCATCATATCATTGCCTGCAAAAATCGCGCTCGGCAAGGAGCCGCTCGCGGCAATCGCTTGCATGCCTTGATAGCCGCCTTCACACTCAAAGTCCGCTTCTACCAGCCAGTCGGCGTTCTCAGTAAGTCCAGCATCGCGCAGCGCATCTTTAAAGCCTTGAAAACGGCGCTTTGCTTGTTGTTTAAGCAAAGGACCACTGATACAACCAATCTGGCGGTGGCCACAGTCAATCAAGTGCTGGGTCGCTAGATAGCCGCCTTGATAGGAATTGTCTTGGATTTTATCGCAGGCAAAATCAATCGGTCCCCAATCCATTACCACCACGGGAATATCCGGATAACGATCAAAGCCTTCAATCCGCTCACCTTCCAAGGTCGAGCACATCAAAATCAAGCCATCGACCCGCTTTTGCAACAGCGTATCAACTGAAGCACGCATACGCTCAGCGTCGCCTTCCGTGTTGCATAAAATCAAACTGTAGCCATTGTGGTAACAGCTGCGCTCGACGCCCTTTACCACTTCACCAAAAAACGGATTGGTGGAGGTGGTCACCAACATGCCAAACGTTTTAGTACGATTCACTTTTAAGCTGCGCGCCAGTGCCGACGGGGCGTAATAGTTAAGCTCTTTCGCGGCTTGGTTTACCTTCTCAGCAATCGCCTCACTCACATAACGGGTGTTGTTAATGACATGACTGACCGTCGATGTCGACACGCCCGCCCGTTTGGCAATATCTTTCATGGTCGCCATTTATCGCGCTCCGCTGACTAAGGTGAAATAAGGATTAAGCATCTTGGTGGGCCAAAAACGCCTCAACATTTGCACGAGAAGGAATCGAGGTTTGTGCGCCACGCTGAGTCACGGATAATGCCGCCGCGGCATGCGCAAAGCGAATCGCCTGATAAAGTGTCTGTCCCTCTATAAGTCCTGTCACCAATGCCCCATTAAAGGTATCGCCAGCGGCAGTGGTATCAACGGCATCGACACGGAACCCAGGAATAAGCTGGCCCGCTTGTTCGCCTTTTTCACTCAGCCATACGCCTTGTTTGCCGAGGGTGATCATTACAATCCCTACCCCTTTTTCATGGAGCACGTCCGAAGCCGCTTGCGCACTGGCAGTATCAGTTACCTCGATACCGGTCAGGCTTTGGGCTTCCGTTTCATTCGGGGTAATAATATCGACTACAGCAAGAAGTGCGTCGCTCAGCGGTGCGGCTGGGGCGGGATTAAGCACCACGTGAGTCTTTGCCGCTTTGGCATGAAACGCCGCCTTTTCGATACCACACATCGGCGTTTCTAACTGCATCAGCAAATAGTCAGCCTCGGCTATTTTGTCGAGATCGGCGGTGATGGCCTCTGCTGTCAAAGCCGCATTAGCTTCTGCCGAGAGCGCAATACTGTTCTCGCCCTGCTCAGTCACTTGGATCATCGCAATCCCAGTCGGTGTATTCGCCTGGACCTTCACCGCACTGACGTCCATCCCTTCTTGCGCGTAAGATTGACGAATATTTTGTCCATATGCGTCATCACCCACACTGGCGATAAACGCGACATCGGCACCGCAACGCACCGCCGCGACCGCTTGATTGGCCCCTTTCCCACCGGCAATTACGGCATAATCGTGGCCGTGTAATGTCTCGCCCGGACGCGGAAAGTGAGGGACACGTAAAACATGATCAGCATTGACGCTGCCAAGAACAACCAATCGGCTCATTACTATTCCTTACCGTTTTTAAATCAAAAAAGCACCACCCAGTGCGAACCCGATGGTGCTCACTATACGTTTCCCTGACGGCTTATTCAGCGATCGTTTCTTGGCTAATCACTTTTAGCGGTACAGGGATGTAGCTGTCTACCGACTCGCCTTTCAGCACCTTATCGGCAGTTTCAACACCCAATTCGCCAATCATACCCGGTTGCTGGGCAATAGTGGCTGCCAGTTGACCACGCTCAACGGCCGCAATACCATCTTTGGTGCCATCAAAACCAACAATAGTGACACCTTTGCCTGATGCCTGCACCGCGCGCAACGCGCCAAATGCCATTTCATCGTTTTGGGCGAATACCGCTTCCACATCTGGGTGTGCGGCAAGCAAGTTCTCCATCACATTCAGACCTTTGGTGCGGTCAAAATCCGCCGGCTGACTGGCGAGTAGCTCAACGTCGGTACCCTCGATGGCGTCCATAAAGCCTTCACCACGCTCGCGTGCGGCTGACGTGCCGGCAATACCCTCAAGTTGGATCACTTTGGCGCGCTCACCGACTTTGCCGATGATGTATTCCGCCGCCATTTTACTGCCTTGGGCGTTATCAGAAGCAATATGACTCACCACTTCCCCACGGCTCGCGCCACGGTCTAGGGTGATCACCGGGATGTCCGCGCGATTCGCAATACGAATGGCGTTTGAGACCGCATCTGAGTCAGTCGGATTAATCAAAATGGCTTTAACACCACGGATGGTTAAATCCTCCACATTCGATAGCTCTTTACTGGCGTCGTTTTGCGAATCAAGCACCAAGAGCTCATAACCAAGATCTTGCGCTTTCTGCTCAGCACCCTCTTTCATGGTGACAAAAAATGGGTTGTTTAAGGTTGAAACCACGATTGCCATTCTATCTTCCGCTTGCGCACTGATGCTCAGCGTGGACGACAGTAGCGCAGTGGTAATCAAGGTAGTCAGTTTTTTCATGCGTTCAGTCCTTTTGTGTTTGTAGGGTATTGTTTTTAATTGCTAATTAAACAGAAATAAAAGTGTCTGTCCTGCTAACTTCTTGTCCTGCTAACTTCTGCTGCTAACTAAAAGTGCCTGTCCCAACAAGCTACCTGTCCCAACAAGCTAAAAGCTTTGTCTCAAACAGCTATTTGTTTTTGTTATCCACCAGCACGGCGAGCAGAATCACCACCGCTTTGGCAATCATTTGGTAGTAAGACGACACGTCCAGCAGGTTAAGGGCGTTGTTCAAAAAGCCGATAATCAGCGCCCCAATCAATGTGCCCATGATCTTGCCTTTACCGCCCATCAAGCTGGTGCCGCCCAGCACCACCGCGGCAATCGCATCAAGCTCATAGCCAGTACCGGCAGTCGGTTGTCCGGAGGACAGGCGCGAGGTGACGATGATCCCTGCCAGCGCCGCGAGCATGCCACACAGGCTATACACGCCCACCTTGATTCGATCGACATTAATGCCCGACAACCGCGCCGCAGATTCATTACCACCRAGTGCGTAAATATAACGGCCAAAACGGGTGTGATTGAGCAGATACCAAGCGCCGATAAACACGATTGCCATCAGCCACACGGGGACGGGAATGCCCAACAGGTAGCCGGTACCAAACCATGCAAACGCATCCGCCGTTTCAGTAAAGCCTGCAGAAATAGGTCGGCCATCGGTATACACCATGGTGACACCGCGATAGAGGGTCATAGCTACCAAGGTGGCGATAAAGGCCTGTACCTTGCCTTTGGCCACCACGACGCCTGTCATGGCACCAATCGCCGCGCCTGCAAACAAAGCCGTTGGTACAGCCACCAGCACCGGTACTTCGACCGCAATCAAACTCGCGGCAAACGCGCCACACAGCGCCAACACCGAGCCAACACTCAAATCGATACCCGCGGTTAAAATCACCAATGTCATCCCCACGGCAATAATGGCGTTTACCGAGGTTTGACGCAGGATGTTAAGCAGGTTGTCGACCATGAAAAAGTTGCTGTTTAAAAATGACATCACCACGATCAGCACTAACAAGGCAATGAGCGATTTTTGCTCAATCAACCACGCTTTGCTGAACAGGGGCTTACGTCCATCTTCTGACGGCTGGGACTTATTCATTGCATTCTCGCTCATGCTGCATCCTCATTGGCATCTTTGCCTACCGCACAGGCAAGCAGGGTTTCTTGGTTAGCGTCTTTGGCATCAAATTCACCGCATACGCGGCCTTCGTGCATCACAAGGATGCGGTCGCTCATGCCAAGCACTTCGGGCATTTCTGATGACACCAAGATGATGCTCATGCCCTCGGCTTTAAATTGGTTAATTAGCTGATAAATCTCTTTTTTGGCACCGACATCGACCCCCCGAGTCGGCTCGTCCAAGATCAGCACTTTCGGTTTGGTCATCAGCCCTTTGGCAATCGCCACTTTCTGCTGATTCCCGCCCGATAAGTTGCCAATGATTTGATCCCGGGTGGGGGTTTTGATGTTGAAAAGACGGATAAAATCATCCACTGCCATCACTTCATCGCGCGGCTGTATTTTGCCCCAATGCGTGAGCTTATCGAGTGCACTGAGTGACATGTTGTCTTTCACCGATAAACCCAGCACCAAGCCCTCGCCTTTGCGGTCTTCAGAGATGTAAGCAATGCCGTTGGCCAGCGCATCTTGCGGACTCACGGGGTTAATCACCTTGCCATCAAGCCGAATCACGCCAGCTTC
>NZ_MUFO01000014.1:73833-90836 GCF_001995345.1 Salinivibrio sp. IB872
GCGGTGTAGCTGAAAACTCACCTCTGCCACCCCGTGACCGCTGACATTTTCCACCTCAAGGCTTATCCCATCAGGGGTGACATCGCTTCGCGGGTATTGTTCGGCGAGTTTGCGGCCCACCATCATTTCAATCAGGCCGTCTTCATCGGTATCACTCACGGGACACTCACCAATAAACTTGCCGTCGCGTAACACAGTGATCCGATCGCAAATCTCAAAAATTTCTTTTAGTCGATGAGAGATATAAACAATGCCGCAGCCTTGTGCTCGCAGCTCGTTGATCACCGCAAACAGCGAGGCGGTTTCCGTGTCGGTCAAGGCATCGGTCGGTTCGTCCATAATGATCACCTGCGACTCAAACGACAGCGCTTTGGCAATTTCCACCATTTGCTGCTCGCCCAAGCTCAAGCTGCCAAGTGGCACAGTGCTGCGGGCTTTCACATTTAAACGTGCCAACAGCTTATCGGCCTCTTCCACCATCTTGGTCCAGTCAATCTTGCCAAACCGGTTAGTAAACTCGCGGCCCAAAAAAATGTTCTCTGCAATGGTCAGCTCTGGGATCAAATTGAGCTCTTGGTGAATAATACTGATCCCCGCGTGCTGCGAATCACGCGGACCTTTAAAAGAGACCGGCTCACCTTGATAGTTCACATCGCCACTGTCGGCGTAATAAATCCCGGTGAGGACCTTCATCAAGGTGGACTTGCCCGCGCCGTTCTCGCCGAGTAGCGCCATTACCTCACCGGGATAGACATTTAAGCTCGCCTCATCGAGGGCACGCACCCCGGGAAAGGTTTTTACGACTTGGCGGAGTTGTAAGATAGGTTGCGTCATTGTGGTTACTCGCTTAGGCCCACCTAAAAGGTGACACCGGCTTGGAAAATAACATTGGCATAAGGCGTACACTCTCCGGTGCGCACCACCGCTTTACTCTGCACCGTGCGTGCTTTAAACGCCTCGTGACTGATCGTGGTCACAGTGATCGGCTGCTGACGCGCAGTACTCTCTTGCTCTAGTCGCGCAAGCAAGGCTTGGTGCAGCGCTGGGCTAACTGCTGCAAGCTCTTCCGCAATCACCACCGACTCAATGCAGGTGTGAGTTAACACCGCCTCGACCGTCTGCATAAAGCTCGGCACCCCTTGGGTCAGCGCCAAATCAATACGCGACACCGAGTTGGGGATCGGCAGCCCCGCATCACACACCGTCAATTCATCGGTGTGTCCAATTTGGGTTACGAGCCGTGCCAGCTCTGGATGGAGCAAACCATGCTTATTCATTCATCACCTTCTCACTCACGATGGACTTAATCAGCGCTCACTGTGCGCTGGCACGTTTTCTTATGATCAGCGTTTTCCCTCAGGAAAAACACCATCGAAACGTTTCGATATGGGCGAATAATGCAGATGAAAGAAAAGTTTCACCATCTGTAAACATCACAGATGTGAGAAAGATCGACTATTGATATTGGAGTCATTAGCAAAGGGAGAGGTAAATCACACAGCCTGTGTTGGCAGTACAGTTTTGCGCGTTGCGGAAAAAGTGAGGTGCCTGTCCCGAGAATATCTTGCGCCCAATAAACGATGGATGAGAGTTAATGAAAAGCAGAAAAAGTGCCTGTCCCGTTAATTTATTAATTTAATTTAGTTAATTATCGTGTCCGGCACCTTTGTCTGCTTCCTGTGATTCACTCGGCACCGCTTGGCAAAATGTGCACTCATCATTATCCACCGAGGCGCCACCCGACTCCACGTAGCGAATACGATGACTCGCTTTGCTCCGGTTAGCCGATACCGCAAACCGCCGCTGGTCACGCTCGGGGACGATGTTTTTAGTAGGCCTATCAGTCATTATTTACCTCATTCGCCCACCATCAGAAGCCGGTGAACCGTCTTAAACTAGCGTGCCAAGATGCGAATGTTGTCTCCGCTCAGTATCAGTGCACCTGTGCCATCAATATCAAAAGAGTGAACACTTTGCAGTGTATCTAGGAAGTGATTTTCTTGCGTCATCAACGCATCGGAGCATGCCATCATCGTAGAAGCAGCTTGCTCAACCTTGATCGCGCGATTATCAATCGAATAGCCTGCAAAATACCGATTACAACTGGCTATACCGGCTACTCGCCCTTCATTGTTAAAATCTAGCGTAATACGTGAGTTGTCGATGATACCTTGGTTGTTTAGATCCTCTACTACCCATGTCTTGCTTATCAATGTATCAACAACGTCTGAGGTGGGTTGACTCACGCAACCGGTAATCATCATCGCTACCAATGCTGGTAGTAAAAGCTTAGTCATCATTGCCCCCTTATCATTACACTCTATCACGCCAAGGCGTCGTTAAAATTGCCAATCTCTCAACGCTAGTATAAGACCACTAAACGGAAAGATAGCCAAGATAAAACCACAGTTTCGAGTGATATGCGACTTTTATAAAAGTGCCTGTCCCCATAAGCGCCATAAAAGTATCTGTCCCTATAAACGCAATAAACATTAAACGAAAAAGCGACGAAAGAGTGTCTGTCCTCATAAAATGACTTTTATAAAAGTGCCTGTCCCCATAAGCGCCTCCTAATCGGAAAGATAGCCAAGATAAAACCACAATTTCGAGTGATATGCGACATTTATAAAATGTGTCTGTCCCCATATGCGCCATATGCGTGTGTCCCCATAAGCGGTCATAAAAGTGTCTGTCCTCATAAAATGTGTGTCCTCATAAAATGAGCATGAAAAAGGCGCCATTAAGGCGCCATAATCGGTCAATTGAAAAGGTCTTGCGTTACGCGGGGACAGGTGTCTCTTGGCGTTGCTCAGCGCTTTCGGTTGGCTTACCAAGATATACATGCTGATACGCGTAATTTGTGGCTTCAATGTAGCCTTCAACCGAACCACAATCGAATCGCTCGCCCTCAAATTCATACGCAAGCACACAGCCGCGTTTCGCTTGTTCGAGTAAGGCGTCAGTGATTTGGATTTCGCCACCTTTGCCTGGCTGCGTGTTTTCCAAAATCTCAAAAATATCCGGCGTCAGAATATAGCGACCTATGATTGCCATATTACTCGGTGCCTCTTCTGGCGCGGGTTTTTCGACCATGTTGTCCACCCGGAACAAACCTGATTCTAACTTGCTGCCGCTAATTACCCCGTACTTATGCGTCTCAGTTTCGGGAACACGTTGCACCGCCACAATCGAGCAACGATAGTGGTTGTATAGCTCCACCATTTGCTTAAGCACAGTGTCACCACCAAGATTCAAGCAAAGGTCGTCAGCAAGAACGACGGCGAACGGATTGTCCCCCACCAACTGTTTGCCCGTGAGAATCGCGTGGCCTAACCCTTTCATTTCGTTTTGGCGAATATAGGTGTATGAAGCAGATTGGATCAGCGCACGCACGTCTGTCAGCAAGGCTTCTTTTTTGGTGCCGCTGATTTGATGCTCGAGTTCGTAGTTTTTATCGAAATGATCCATCAAGGCATGCTTGCCGCGACCAGTCACAATGCCCATATGTTTTACGCCAGCTTGAATGGCTTCATCAACGCCGTATTCAATCAAAGGCTTATTCACAATCGGCATCATTTCTTTAGGCATAGATTTGGTGGCCGGTAAAAAACGCGTGCCATAGCCTGCTGCAGGGAATAAGCAGTGCTTGATCATGTTCGCTCCTAGCTGTCTAACATTTGTTATTGTTCGGAATCGTTCAGTGTTCCGTTAGAAAAAAAACAGGCAATGCATCAACACATTGCCTGCTGCATAGAGAGGGGTAACTTACTGATAGCTGTAGTTGTAGTAGCCGTAGTTCCCACCGTAGGTGCTTGCGGCTTTACGCACGACCCCATTGAGTACGAAGCCTTTTACGTTTACGCCGGCTTGCTCAAAACGCTGTTTAGTGACTTCAATTTCTTTAATCGGGTTCACACTAAAGCGTCCCACCAGCAAGGTTGTTCCCGCGTGAGCACCAACAATCGCGGCATCTGTCACCGCCAATACCGGCGGTGTATCAACAATCACAATGTCATAGTGCGAACTTGCCCAATCGAGCAGCTCTTTAAAACGCGGATGCATCAGTAGTTCTGACGGGTTCGGCGGCACCTGACCACGCGTCATCACATCCAAGTTTTCTAGGATCTGCTTTTGCACAACGCCGTCAATATCGAGCTTGCCAGCTAGATAGTCGGAAAGTCCGTTGTCTGCCTTTTTACTAAACTGCTGATGCAAGAAGCCTTTGCGCATATCCGCATCAATCACCAGCACGCGCTGTCCGCTTTTCGCCAACACACCCGCCATATTGGCAGAAACAAACGACTTACCGATGCCGGGACTTGGTCCCGAGAACATCAAGATATTGTTTGAGGCTTCCATCATCGCAAAATGCAAGCTGGTTCGCAGACCACGCAATGCCTCAATAGACAAGTCCGCCGGATTCGCGGAAGCAAGCAAGCTTTCACCGGCTGTATGCAGCGCCTTTTTCTGGCGTTTCTTTTCTATCTCTTGCTGGGTTTCGGAAAGTGGTACACTGGCATAGACGGGCAAGCCAATGGCTTCAACATCGTCTGGGTTTTCAACACCACGATGGAACGCCGCTTTTAATAGCACCACACCAACACCGATCATACCGCCAAGCAAGGTTGCAATCACAGCAATAAGCGGCTTTTTCGGTTTAACCGGCAGCTCAAAGGTTTGCGCATCGTCAATAATACGCACGTTACCAACGGTACTCGCCTTCATGATGTTGAGCTCTTGCACCTTGTTTAAAAGCTGCACGTAAATGGCTTGATTCACCTCAACATCACGAGTCAGACGTAAAATTTCACGCTGCGTTTTGGGAAGCTTTTGTGTTTGGGCTTCAACACGCTTTTTCTCGCCCAGCAAGGTTTGACGCTTATCCAACAAGGCTAAGTAGGCCGGGTGTTCCTTGGTGAATTTTTGCGCCAACTCGCTTTCTTTGAACGTAAGCTCGTTGAGCTGTTTTTCCACCGACAGCATAGTGTCAAGTGAGGCTTTCGCTTCTAGCGACAAATCAACCGAGTCGTTTTCTTGGCGGAATTTGTTGAGCTTGTTTTCTGCTGTCGTCAGCTCGGCTTTCACCCCAGGCAAATGCCCTTTCAAAAACTCTAAGCTTTTTTCCGCTTCCGCCGCATCACGCTTCACGTTTTGCAWAAAATAGTTTTGCGCAATGTCGCTGAGCACTTTTTCAATCAGGGCTTTATCTTCCCCTTGATAGGAAAGCGTCAAAATACCGGTTTGCTTACCACGCTCACTAACGGACAACTCGTCTTGGATCGCTTTAATGGCGCGCAGACGGCTCATTTTAGACACCGTGAACGAGTCACCTTGGTCAGCGGTAAGCTCAGTAACAAATAGATGAAAATCGTTATTGATTGCCGCTTTGCCCACTTGCCCTTTCAGAACAAGTTCATCATCACTGTTATACAGCGAGTATTGCCCCGGGGCATCAACGGTTAGATGAAAGGGTTGCTGCTGATAATCTTGAGGGATCTCGAACCGGCTGATCGCAATCTGATTTTGGTCGCCAGTGAGGCGTGCCATCCCCTTGCCTACCAAAGGAAAATAGTCCGGCGACGCCACAGTGGTAAGATTAAACTTATCGACCGTTTGGCCTAACACCATGCGTGAGCGGATCAGCTCAATTTCAGTACTCGCCGAGCTGTCGGTGGCAAACAAACCACTCGCCCCTTCACCGAGTAGCGACGACATGCCACCCTCTTTTTGCTCGACTTGGATCAATGCATCTGCTTTGTAGATTGGAGTCGCTAAGATCGCGAACGCCACTCCCACCACAGCAAACAACAAGGTACAGGCAACAATTATCCATTTGCCATCAATCAAATGGCCAAGCAGTTTACTTAGATCAATCTCATCGTCTGATGACGCTGTATTTTTTATATTTTGGTTCATTTTATGCTCTTGGGTCCTCTAAGGCACTCACTTTCCCGTTATGACCACTGCAGCAACGCAGAGGGCCCGGTTAACGCAGTACATCACACCATTTTTGTGCCGCTTGGGCGATCAAATCGTACGCATAATCAAACGCCTCATCGCTTTGGCGATAAGGGTCTGGAATATCTTTCGTTTGCGTCAGGTAGTGACCAAATAGCATGGTCTTCCCTCGGGCTTCGGGGGCTATGCGACACACGTCTTCTTTGTGCTTCGATTCCATCASCAGGATCAAATCATATTCATGGCACATCGATGCGGTCAGCTGTCGAGCTTCGTGACCGCCTAAATCTACTCCATGCTTGGCAGCAATACGTGATGCCTGTTCGTTGGCCGGTTTGCCAACTAAWGCACCGACACCCGCAGAATCAATGGTTTTAGTCGGTAAGCCTTGGCGTAATAGCCGCTCTCCAGTTGGAGAGCGGCAGATGTTACCAACACACACGACAAGAATCTTATTAAACATGACGTACTCGCTTATCGTGGCCAAGTATCGACACGAAGCGCACCTTCGGTCAGCTCATTAAAGCCAGAGATAGTTGGCAGCAGTGAACGGATGACACGGTTCCAACGCGCAATCGGGGCGGCGGTTACATAAACCACATCATACGGCTGTAAATCAAATTCAGTGCCGACCGCCAAGGCAGTCGCATCTTTAACATTCAACTGGAACACATCCGCAACGGGCTCAGATTTGTCGTAACGTGGGCTGTTTGGCGTCTGACGAGCTGTACTACGAATCACAAAAATACCAGTTGCATCGGCTTCTAGCTCGTCTATGCCACCCACAGAGGTTAAGGCTTCAGTCAAGCTCATGCCGGTACGATCAATCTTCAGCATTTTCGGATCGTTCACTTCTCCAAGCACAAAGACTTTCTGGCCATCATTACGAGGGATGTGCAAGATATCACCGTCTTTGAGTAAGCGGTTTTGGGTTAAGTCGCCTTTTTGCATTAATGCATACAAAGACACACTTTCTTCTTCGCCGCGTTTGGTCAAGGTGACATTGCGCCAATCTGCAAACTCGGTGATCCCACCAGCTCGGTTGACCGCATCCAAAATGGTGGTTGGAATATTCGTGATCGCTTGATAGCCCGGCTTTTTCACTTCACCCGTGATATAAGATTTTTGCGAGCGAAACGCCGCCACGTTGACATCAACTTGCGGTTTTTCAATATAAGTCGCCAAACGCTTAGCAATATCATCGCGCACTTCTTGTACCGTTTTACCCGCGACGGCAACTTGACCGATGTATGGATAGAAAATGGTGCCATCAGCGTGTACCCAGTTACCCGCTTCAGCCGAGCTACGGTAAGAGCCGGCTGGAATGGTCAGCTCAGGGTGATCCCAAATAGTGACATTCAGGACATCACCGGGACCAATGCGATATTCATAGTTTTGAATTTGTGAATCCAGTTCAGGGTTCACCTGCGCCAGCGCGCGAGCACGCTGGCTATTAAGCTGCTTGATATAAGACGGAGTCAGTGGATAGATATTTACCTGAGTAGATAAATCCTCAGCGGGCTGGCCCACGATATTTTTATCGCTCGGATCAAAATGAGAACCCGGCATTGTACATCCTGCCAGAGCCAGTGAGCTCATAGCGACAAAACAAATAGGTTTTAGCACAACGTCATCCTAATTTTTGTTGTTTATTCCGCTGAAATACTTTTAATTCAAAGGCTTGTTATTGTTGTCTTCTGGACAAAAATGCTTTTCACACGCATTTGCAGAGTCAAACTGAACAATAAATAGCCAATTTTTTGGACAAAAAGTGGTACTGGGTCTATGCCCAGTGATGTCAGAATGCGGATAATACAGACATTAGTGAATGAAATAAACCCCACCAGATTTCATCTCAAAGCCCGACCGCAAGATATAATACTGCTGTAACTTATCGATATTTATGGCAGAATGCGCAAAAGACGTAGACTTTGCATTTACAAGCTAAAGTTAAATCGTTAGGTTAATGCTCTGTCTGCATTAGTAGACGTTGTTTAAGCAAATCTTCCATGGAGAGAATTATGAAAAAAGTAGCAACGGGCATTATTGCCATGCTGTTTGCTGCAAGCGCCATGGCTGCCGGTGAAGCGTCAAGCTCAACCGCAGCAGGTAGCAGCAGTGCTAGCGCAAGCGGTGCTGCCACTTCAGCAAGCGCAGGCACAGCCGGTACTGCTGGCGCTGCAGGAGCAGGCGCGGCAGGTGCTGCAGGTGCAGGTTCAGCTGCATTTGGTGGTCTAGGCATCGGTGCAGTCGCAGCTGGTACCGCCGCTGTAGCAGCAGTCGGTTCAGTGGTTGCAGCAGCGGGCGACAGCGGTACTACTGGTACCACTGGCACCACAACGACTGTTTCTCAGTAATCGTGATGCTCAACCCAACAGCCGCTTTCGGGCGGCTGTTTTTTGCTTAAACCTCGACGTATCTACCCACATGACACACTTCAAGCTTTTTTTCTCCACGTTACTTTTTCTCACGCTTAGCGGCTGTACACAGCAAGCCAGCAACTTAGCCGACACTTATAGCCTGCTATACAAAGGCTTCCCAGACGCGCAATACAGCCAAGAAGAGATCCAAGCCTTGCCCTATGCCAGTATCTATGCACGCTTAGGAGATGGCCCACGCGGTTTTTTGGTCTTAGCCTACGCTGAGCCCTTCTCGCACAACCAAACCGCGTTAAAATGGATGTCTGCCGACAGCGAGGTGATTGAAACTGTCTCTGGTCGTATTGTTAAAACATTAAAACTTCCTGGGACCAATTTAGCCAAGCTCGACAGTGACACACCCGACCCACTCGCGCTCGGTCTGCTTAACCCGACGACGCCTGCTAACTGGCAATTTCGCATCGACTTTGTCCCCGGTTATCATTTCGGCTACAACGCATCGAGCACCTTTGAAAACAAAGGCGCGGACCAAGTAGCCATTAATGGCATCATGCGTGATGCTGTTTTCTTTGAAGAAACCGTCACTATCGCCGCACTGGATCACACTTACACCAATCAGTATTGGCTTGCGCCAACCTCAGGAAAAGTGCTCAAAACCATTCAGTTCCCCGCTCCCAATATGGACGCGATAAGCATCAGCTTCCTAAAAGCGTATCAGGGGGCGCAATAAAATGACGAATCAGTCAATGACATTAGACTTTTTTAAAACCTCGTCTCACCCCATCATTCGGTGTTTTTTTAATCTCGTGCTCTTGAGCAGTATGGCCGTTGGGTTGATATTGTCACCACAGGCGATCGCACAGCCTGCCCCGCTGCAACATCAAATCACCGTTGGCGATCAGACCATCGACTACGACACGCCGCCACGACTCAGCGATGCGGTGATGGAAGCGCTCAAACGCACTCAAACCAACATCGCCGATGTTTACTGGCCCGGCGCGGGCTTGTACGACATTACCCTACCTAGCCGCCTCGCACTAACAGCGATGGCTGCCGCTGAGAACCAAGTGATCATCCAAACCGGCCAGCCCCAGCAACGCTGGCGACAACTGGTCCGCACGCTGAAAACATTTACCGTGGAGCGTCGTGCCAAAGTCTCACTCGACCCTGATCTCACGCGCGTCGACATCAGTAAAAACCCGCGTTTAGATGGCCAGTGGCGACTCGTCTTTCCTCAGCGTCCCGATCATGTATGGGTATTGGGTAACGTCGCGGCTCCCGGTCAATACCCTTGGAAAGTGCGACAAGGTGCGGCTGATTATCTCGATCACGCCAATGCCAATACACTGGGCAAATCTTACGCTTGGGTGGTACAACCTGATGGCGCGATTGAAAAACACGCTATCGCATATTGGAATGCATCACACCAAGATATTGCGCCGGGTGCGGTGGTCTACCTGCCCCTGCCAGTAAAAGGACTGGCGTCCTATCCTGACACGGTTGATGCCAATCAACTTGTTCTCGACTATCTCAGTAACAGGCTTCCAGAATGAAAACCGCTGTATTTACCCATTCTGCTCTAGCAGCCGCATTGATCTGTGCATATTCCGCGCATGCAGACAGTTTTTCGTATCCCAGTCTTTCGTATTCACAAACAGACTTTGGCGGTGTTGGCTTAATGCAAATGCCCTCGGCTCGTACCGCGCCCGAGGGGGGGTTTAGCCTAGGCACCACCTACAACGAAGATTACCTGCACTATCATGCGTCACTGCAACTGTTTCCTTGGCTAGAAACGACCATTCGCTATAGCCAAGTGCACGATGTGCTGTATAGCCCCAACCCCGACTTTAGCGACGACAATAGCTATACCGATAAAAGTATCGATGCCAAGCTCACTTTGCTGAACGAAAGCTACTGGCTGCCTGAACTAGCAGTTGGGGTGCGTGACTTAGGCGGTACCGGCTTATTTGACGGCGAATACATCGTGGGCTCCAAACGCGCCGGCCCCTTTGACTTTACCCTGGGAGTGGGTTGGGGATATTTAGGCAACCGTGCCAACCTACGCGGCGATAAAACCCTTGGCAACGATTGCGATCGTAATACCGGTTATACGGGGACTGGCGGCAACGTCGACCTTGATCGTATGTTTACAGGCTGTGTGGCACTGTTTGGCGGCGTAGAATATCAAACTCCTTTTGCCCCCCTGTCGCTCAAGCTTGAATACGATGGCAATGACTATCGCTCAGATTTTCCAACCTCTAGAGAAGGCGTATCACTGCCAGCCGACTCGCCATGGAATGTAGGCTTGGTCTATCAGCTTGCGCCTTGGGCCGATATGCGCCTTAGCTATGAACGTGGGAATACGTTCACCGCAGGACTAACGCTGATGAATAACTTCAGTGAAGCGGATCCTTTTTGGCTTGACGACCCGATAGCAACTTACAACCCAAACGCGACAACCCGTGAGTTAAGCGAGGCCGAATGGCAGCAGTTAAGTGAGCAGCTCGCGAAAAATGCCGGTTACACCGACAATCGCGTTTATTACGATGGTGAACAAATTACCGTCGCTGGCGAGCAAAATAAGTACCGAGATCGCAGTGAAGCCCATGATCGTGCGGCACGCTTACTGGCGAATACCGGCCTTGATGCCACCCGCTATAAGCTGATTGAAACCAAAAATCGCCAACCCATGACAGAAACCATCATTGATGCCGACCGTTACGCGCAAATCGCGAGCTACGATTACGTCGGCGCCGACATCAAGGATGCGACTGGAACTATCGCTGCACGCTCACCACAAGGTGCGCTGATGGGCGATGCCGATGATAATTTCCGCGCCGGCCTTGCGCCTAAACTGCGCCAATCGATTGGTGGGGCGGAAGATTTTTATCTGTATGCTGTCGGGGTACTCGGAACCGCGGAATGGTTTATGAACGATCACATCGTGGCCTCTGGCGAGGTGTACGCCAACCTGTTCGATAACTATGACAAGTTCAATTACACCGTGCCGCCCGATGGTACAGACTTAAAACGAGTCCGCACACTCACCCGCCAGTATATTGATGAGCGCTACCGCATCACCAATTTACAGCTCACCTACTTTGATAAGTTTGGCGCCAATTGGTATACCCAAGCGTACGGCGGCTACCTTGAAGATATGTTTGCCGGTGTGGGTGGCGAAGTCCTTTATCGCCCTTACAACAGTAACTTTGCGCTAGGGGTAGACATTAACTATGTGAAACAGCGTGATCCAAGCTCCGTATTTGGCTTGTTTAGCCAAGAGCGTCAGTACAGTGACGAAGACCAACGCTATTACCGCGTTCAAACCGGCACTACGACCGGCCATGCGACCTTATATTGGCGAGAGCCACTTGGCCTGTTTGAAGGCACTATGGCGAAAGTAAGTGCGGGGCGCTACCTCACCGATGATATTGGTGTCACGTTTGATGCCTCCAAACAGTTTGATAGCGGGATCATTGCTGGCGTATTTGCAACCAAAACTGATCTTTCTGCCGAAGAGTTTGGCGAAGGTAGCTTTACCAAAGGCTTTTACATCTCGATTCCGTTCGACTTATTGTCTGTTAAACCCAACACCAGCCGTGCAACCATTTCTTGGCTGCCGCTACAACGCGATGGCGGACAAAAACTGGGCAGAAAATATTCACTTTATGATATGACAGATGCCCGTTCGCCTTGGAGCACTCGCCCTATTCAATAATAAAACCGCCCGCTTTATGCGGGCTTTTTATTATTAACAACATCATTAGTGTTTTGTTTTTGAGAAATTAACAATAATGCTAATAGCTTTTCCGAGGGCGCTTAAATTACCAACAAAAACAATCTATCGTATAGCTTTTAAAAGCGCACTTCGGCTTTATTATATGGTGCTAGTCCTGTAAGATATTGCGCGTTCATTAACATTTAAAAGCTAAGCAGCTCTCCGGTGATAGTAGAAGACGATCACAATTATTATTAGTCTAGCACAGCTCTGACGTAATGCTAACAATACGATAACACTCACAAGGAAAGCTTTTCACTAACACAACTTACTTTGGCTAGTAACATGACCGATACGATTTATCACGAGCCCGAGACCCGTGAACTAACGCCCCAAGAAACACCAACGGCACCAAAAACGGGAACATCTGATTTTATTTATCGCCCTACGACTGATTATAGTCACTGTTCTGTTTTTATCTATTGTCCTCATGAAGACGTTGAGGCCCTCAGCAAAATCTTGAAGCGCCACCCCGACCTCAATGCCTGTATTAACTGTTATGATCTTCGTGACTTCAAAAATAAAATACTGTGTCACTTCAAAAGTGCGTATTTGTCACACGAGCAACAACAGTTTTTAATTGGTGCCACAGAGCTGGGTGCTTGGGTTGAGCCACTGGTTAGCTACTTTGATAGAACGATTGGCTACACGGAAACCGAACTACTTCATAGCGGCTATTTTTTGCACCAAAAAGCATTCTCTATTCTTTCAGAGCGAAAGAATGGTTTACAAAAACGCGCTATCGATCTGTTATTTGCGACTGCAATTGGCCTTCTCGCCTTACCAATTGGCGTGATTACAGCACTACTCATCAAGCTTGAATCCCCAGGCCCTATATTCTTCAAGCAAAAGCGTACCGGCCAGTACAATAAAGAATTTAACGTGATTAAATTTCGCTCTATGCGCAATGATGCTGAAAAAAATGGCGCACAATGGGCGACCAAAAATGACGCACGTGTCACTAAAGTAGGTAAATTTATTAGAAAAACACGTATCGACGAATTACCACAGTTGATTAACGTGTTTAAAGGCGAGATGTCTTTGGTAGGACCACGTCCAGAACGTGAAGTGTTTATTGCAGAGTTAGAGAAGTCAATTCCATACTATCGATTTCGTCATGCTGTAAAGCCGGGTGTCACTGGGGTGGCACAAGTTAAATACCCTTATGGCGCCTCAGTGGAAGATGCGATTTGGAAACACAAATATGATGTCTATTACATCAAGCATCAAACATGGAAAATGGAACTGAAGATCTTAGCACTGACAGTGAAGACAGTTTTATTTGGAATGGGTAGATAACTAATAAAAAAGGGAGGCGAATAGCCTCCTTTTTTTATCTTTAAGATATACGCGCCGATATTATTTATAAAACGCTTTGTACCACTCTACCAATTCAGTCACACCCTGCTCGAGCGAGACTTGCGGTTTATACCCTGTCGCTTTAAATAAGTCTTGTGTATCCGCGTAAGTTTGATAAACATCACCAGGCTGCATTTCACGGAAGTTCTTTTTCGCCTCAATGCCAATAGTACGCTCAATACATTGAACAAATTCCATTAAATTCACCGGCGAGCCATGTCCGATATTATAGACGGCATAAGGCGCAGAGCTAGAAGCTGGCGTGCCTGCTTCAACGGTCCAATCATTGTTGCGTGATGGAATAACATCCGCAATACGCACCACGCCTTCAACAATATCATCTACGTGAGTGAAGTCGCGCCACATATCCCCATTGTTATTAATATCAATGGTTTCACCTTTTAAAATCTTATCGGTAAAAATAAACGGCGCCATGTCTGGTCGACCCCATGCGCCGTATACCGTAAAGAAGCGAAGTCCTGTCGTCGGAATATCGTACAAGTGCGAGTAGCTATGGGACATAAGCTCATTCGACTTTTTCGTTGCCGCATACAAAGAGACGGGGTGGTCTACCGAGTCTGAAGTTTCAAACGGTACCTTTGCATTTAGACCATAGACTGAGCTCGAAGAGGCATAAATGAGATGTTTTACCTTCGTTTGACGACAGCCTTCTAACACGTTCAAGTGCCCCACTAAGTTGGCATCCGCATACGCATGTGGATTTTCAATCGAATAACGCACCCCTGCTTGCGCAGCCAAGTGAATCACCCGATCAAATTGATGCGTCTCGAACAACGCTGCCATTTTCTCGCGGTCGGCAATATCAAGTTGTTCAAAAGTAAAATTTGGGTGCTCGATGCGGGCTAGGCGCGCATGCTTTAACGATACATCGTAGTAGTCATTCAGGCTATCTACACCAATAACATGATGGCCAGCGGCCAAAAGCTTTTCTGCTGTCGCGCTACCAATAAACCCGGCCGCACCAGTGACAAGATATTTCATTGTCAATTCCTTGTTTTTATCTAGCTAATTGATAGCCATTAGTAAAGTGAAGGCTACTATTCAATATAAACAGAAAAACAGTTATACTTTTCGTCTATTATAATAAAACGCGTGAACCCACTTAACATATTCGGCAAGTAATATACCTAGCTACTAAGTAGCCATGATAATCATCTCAGATATTTATACGTAGCACGAACTAAAAATACTGGCACCACGCGCACAGGAATTCTTAAAAGTAACGCTTTGCAATACTCGCAACCAGTCAAAAAACGTAGGCTCCTAAATCTATTAAGAAGTGCTAACTCACTTTTCGCATAAGAAATACCACTACGTCGTTCCAATTGAGCCATTCCAGCACGCATAAGTACCAAAGGCTCCTGAATATTATAAAACTTACTCCCAGTGAGTAACATCCTGACCCATAGGTAATAGTCCTCGAACCACATCATCTTTCTATATCCACCGGCTTTTTCTACCGCTGACTTTTTATACATAACTGCTGGATGATTAATAGGGTTTCGTAATTTTGCATATTGAGCTATGGCGTCATGATATTCAGGAATCTTTCTCGTACCGGTTGCAAGTGAAGGAGCCACATCAAACTCAGTAATCCAAGCACTACAAATATCAACGTCTTCTTGCTGTAAAGTAACTAACTGTTTCTCAAAGCGTTGCGGGAGAGCTATATCGTCAGTATCCATCCGAGCAATTATTTCATTAGAGCAGTATTTCAACCCAATATTTAATGCATCACCCAAACCAACATTTTCTTCCAAAGGTATACATTGTAATATATTACCTAACTTATCTCTCCAGATAGAAATGACATCATCAAGTTCTGGTGTCAACGGACCATCTTTAACCAAAACAATCTCATTAGGTTTAAGAGTTTGCTCATCCCAAACACTACGCATCGCTTGATTCAACCAATCAGCATCTTCTTTGAAATAAACAGACATCAACACTGAGAATTTCATTTATCACCTATTAAGTCTTTATAAATAACCTGATACTTGTGTGACATTTTGGCCGCACTCAGTTCTGTGGCAATTAATTTTAGAGCTGCTTTCTTTTTTTGTGAATAATCTGATTGAATTAATGCCTTGAAAGACTTTAAGAAGTTTTTCTCTTCACCCAAACTGAAAAGGAAACCTACTTCTGGACACATATCATAGATTTCTTTATGTGGTTCAATATCAGATAGTAGAACAGGTAAACCACAAGCCATAGCTTCTAATGCAGCATTAGGTAACCCTTCTGCCACGGAGGCTGAAATATAAAAGTCTGAAGCTTTTAAATATTCCCCCACATTATCTACACCCCCTAAGATTTCTACTCTTTCTATTTCGCTAGCCAACTCTTTACACTCTGACTCTAATGAGCCCCCCCCTATAAAAATAATAGTATGATTATTTTCATTCAATATAAATTTTTTCCATAGCCCAATTAAAAAAAGCGGGTCTTTTCGTTCAGTTAAACCACCTGACACAACCCAAATCTTATTATCCGCTGGCAAATCTAGTTTACTACGTAAAAGAGATTTTTTTTCATCTTCAATGGGCTTATAAGTCAGCGTGTCTACACCGTTTTGAACCATTGAAGTATTTTTTAATTGATAGTTCTTTTCTAAATTGCTTTTTACTGCTTTAGATACTCCAACGACAAGGTCTAGGTGTTTTAAGGCTCGAATCTGCCGCCAAGTCATCCACGCCCCCATAACTCGACCATATGTCATTGAAAAATCGATTTGAGGAAAGTTTCGAATAGTGGATATTGTTGATGCGGATAGCTCTAACCGTGAACTTAGAACATCAGCACGAATACCTTGTGTATGAATCACATCGGGCTTTATTTTAGAAATTATTGCCTTCAACTTACTTTTAGCTAAAAAAACTCCACCTAAACGAGATAAATTCAGAGAATGCATCTCTATACCTAAAGATTCATAATCTGACCAGCGAGAATCGTTAGGCTCAGGAGACAGTGTAATAAGAATAGGTTCGAAGTTATTCGTATCTATATTTGAAATAATATTGAAGAGTTGATTAGTAGGTCCTGACTTTTTAAGCGTACTGACGATATATAGTATTTTCTTCTTCATAAGCCTTAAAAAATTGCGAGTTCGTAAGGAAATCGACCTTCTTTCACGTATAAATTCATATACAATGTTAAGAAAGCATAAAGGATAATGCCTAGTACTGTAACTAACTTCTGTCTACAAACCAAAAGCAAAGTAGGAACAAGAATAACTTCAACAATACCAAAAAAAGTTGCTATTCGTGCAGCAAAGATGCCAAAATCATTAAATGCGATCCTCCATGTCACAGACAAAAAGTAAAACAACATCATTGTATCAAAATATTCTACTCTTTCTCTTAACTGCTTACTGAATAACACAAACAATAACAATAGAACCGTATTTTTTATATTTGTTATATCAAAAAGCTTTACTGATTCTGCATACTTGGAGTCCGCATACCCCATTAGCTTAACTGTTATATAACCTAATTCAGGCTATACAGATA
>NZ_MUFO01000015.1:0-61557 GCF_001995345.1 Salinivibrio sp. IB872
AAGTAGAGATCGTTGGCATGAAAGACACCACCAAGACCACTTGTACTGGTGTTGAAATGTTCCGTAAGCTTCTAGACGAAGGCCGTGCTGGTGAGAACGTTGGTGTTCTTCTGCGTGGTACTAAGCGTGACGAAGTTGAGCGTGGTCAAGTACTGGCGAAGCCTGGTTCAATCACCCCGCACACTAAGTTCGAGTCAGAAGTATACGTACTGTCTAAAGACGAAGGCGGCCGTCATACTCCGTTCTTCAAAGGCTACCGTCCACAGTTCTACTTCCGTACAACTGACGTGACCGGTACTATCGAACTGCCAGAAGGCGTTGAGATGGTAATGCCTGGTGACAACATCAAGATGGTTGTTACCCTGATCGCGCCAATCGCGATGGACGAAGGTCTACGTTTCGCTATCCGTGAAGGTGGCCGTACCGTAGGCGCTGGTGTTGTTGCCAACATCGTTGAATAATGATTTGACGAAACACTAGTAAAAAGGGCATCATTTGATGCCCTTTTTCTGCGTTTGACACTTATATTGTTGCTATTTTGCCCAGTCTTAGTGAACAAATGCAGCGTGTTGGTGCTCGTATTGATACCCTTAGGTGTGATAAATACGAGCACCGCGTGTCATTGCCAAGGCATTATGGTGTTTTGGCTGCAAAGACATTGCCGTCTATGTAGACTTGTTACAGGTAGAATGTATGAAAGCGAACGCTGAGACCCAATCCGGTTCGATGGACATCCTTAAATGGGGTGTTGTTTTTGTCCTGTTGGCCGCAGCCGTGGTAGGGAATAGCCTGTACAGTGACGTGTCTGTGGTAGTGCGAGCTGCTGCTGTAGTGGTGTTAGTTGCCGCTGCTGGTGGTATTGCTGCACTCACGATGAAAGGAAAAGCTGCGATCACGTTTGCACGCGAATCGCGTATGGAAGTGCGTAAAGTTGTATGGCCTACGCGTCAAGAGACCTTACAAACCACTCTCATCGTTCTGGCTGTTACTGTCGTTATGGCGCTCATCCTGTGGGGCGTTGACGGGATTATGGTCCGTCTAGTCCGCCTAATCACTGGCGTGTGAGGTAAAAGTACATGAGCGAAGCTCCCAAAAAACGTTGGTATGTGGTTCAGGCTTTCTCTGGTTTTGAAAGCCGTGTTGCGCAGTCATTGCGTGAACATATCAAAATGCACGAAATGGAAGATCACTTTGGTGAAGTCTTGGTGCCAACCGAAGAAGTGGTTGAAATGCGTCAAGGCCAGCGCCGTAAAAGTGAGCGCAAATTCTTCCCAGGCTACGTGCTAGTACAAATGGTGATGAACGATGAATCTTGGCACTTGGTACGCAGTGTTCCTCGTGTGATGGGCTTCATCGGTGGCACCTCAGATCGTCCTGCGCCGATTTCAGACAAAGAAGCCGATGCGATTCTCAACCGTCTTGAAAAAGCGAGTGAGTCACCCGTACACAAAACCGTCTTTGAGGCTGGTGAAGTGGTTCGCGTGACGGAAGGACCATTTGCAGACTTTAACGGTGTGGTTGAAGAAGTGGACTATGACAAGAACCGCCTTAAGGTGTCTGTGTCTATCTTTGGCCGTGCAACCCCAGTTGAGCTTGAGTTTGGCCAGGTAGAAAAAACCTGATCAAAAAAGCATCATCAACGGTTGGCAAGGGCGCGAAATTTGACTATAATTTCGCGCCCTTTTGTTAAACGGGGAGTCTATCGTCAGGTAGACGTTAGTACCCAAAATTAGGTAATTGAATAATGGCAAAGAAAGTAGAAGCTTACATCAAGCTGCAAGTTGCAGCGGGTGCAGCTAACCCATCGCCACCGGTTGGTCCTGCTCTAGGTCAACACGGTGTGAACATCATGGAATTCTGTAAAGCGTTTAACGCGAAGACCGAATCTATCGAGAAAGGTCTGCCGATTCCTGTTGTTATCACTGTATACAACGATCGTTCTTTCACTTTCGTTACTAAGACTCCGCCAGCGGCAGTTCTTCTTAAGAAAGCAGCAGGCGTTAAGTCTGGTTCAGGTCGTCCAAACACTGAAAAAGTGGGTACCGTCACTGACGCTCAGATCCAAGAGATCGCAGAAACCAAAGCGGCAGACATGACCGGTGCGGACATCGAAGCGATGAAACGCTCTATTGCGGGTACTGCCCGTTCAATGGGCCTGAACGTAGAGGGTTAAGACAATGGCTAAAATGACTAAGCGCATGCGCGTAATCCGCGAAAAAGTTGATGTGACCAAAGAGTACGACATCAACGAAGCCGTTGCTCTACTGAAGGAACTGGCGACTGCTAAATTTGTTGAAAGCGTTGACGTTGCTGTCAACCTTGGCATCGATGCACGTAAATCAGACCAGAACGTTCGTGGCGCAACTGTACTGCCACACGGTACTGGCCGTGATATCCGTGTTGCTGTGTTCACACAAGGTGCGAACGCTGAAGCCGCGAAAGAAGCGGGTGCCGACATCGTTGGTATGGAAGACCTGGCTGAGCAAGTGAAGAAAGGCGAAATGAACTTTGACGTCGTTGTCGCTTCACCAGACGCTATGCGCGTTGTTGGCCAACTGGGTACTATCCTAGGTCCTCGCGGCCTGATGCCAAACCCGAAAGTGGGTACTGTAACGCCTAACGTTGCTGAAGCGGTTAAGAACGCGAAAGCAGGTCAGGTTCGTTACCGTAACGACAAGAACGGCATCGTTCACACCACCATCGGTAAAGTAGACTTTGACGCGAACAGCCTGAAAGAAAACCTGGAAGCGCTGTTGGTTGCTCTGAAGAAGGCGAAGCCAACTTCAGCAAAAGGTACTTTCATTAAGAAAGTTAGCCTGTCTACCACCATGGGCGCAGGTGTTGCTCTGGACCAGAACACTCTGGAAACCAGCGCAAGCTAATTGCCAGAAGCGAGTGAGTAGTTTATACTCTCTCGCTTCACAATTTTATGGCTGAGTCTGTTTAACAGACTTCGTCCAAGACCGTAGGCGTTCATTACGAACTTAATATTTCCTACGTAGACGGTGCCAGAACATGATAGATTTCTCGTCTTTCTTGGATCTGCACCGTACAAGCTCTCTCTGCAAAGCTGTAGAGAGTGGTGTTAAACAATCCAGGAGCAAATCCAAATGGCTTTAAACCTTCAAGACAAAAAAGCAATTGTTGCTGAAGTCAACGAAGCTGCCAGTGGTGCCCTGTCTGCAGTAGTTGCTGATTCTCGCGGTGTAACCGTGGATGCGATGACTTCTCTACGTAAACAAGCGCGTGAAGCGGGCGTTTTCATGAAAGTTGTTCGTAATACACTGGCTCGCCGTGCAGTTGAAGGCACTGACTACGAGTGTCTAAAAGACACTTTCGTTGGTCCAACTCTGATTGCGTTTTCTAACGAGCACCCTGGTGCCGCTGCGCGTCTTTTCAAAGACTTCGCAAAAGATAACAAAGAGTTTGAGATCAAGTCTGCTGCATTCGAAGGTGCGATCACTGACCCAGAGGTATTGGCAACACTGCCAACGTACGACGAAGCAATTGCACGCCTGATGATGGGTCTGAAAGAAGCATCTGCAGGCAAGCTGGTTCGTACTATTGCCGCTGTTCGCGACCAAAAAGAAGCGGCGTAATTGCCCTTTTACATTGGTTGCTTAATCTAATTATTGTTGACTTTAAAGAGAATTGTTATGTCTATCACTAACGAGCAAATCCTAGACGCAATTGCAGACATGTCTGTAATGCAAGTTGTTGAGCTAATCGAAGCAATGGAAGAAAAATTCGGCGTATCAGCTGCAGCAGCAGTTGTTGCTGGTGGTGCTGCTGAAGGCGGTGCTGCTGAAGAGCAAACCGAATTTGACGTAATCCTGAAAGAAGCTGGTGCTAACAAAGTAGCAGTTATCAAAGCGGTTCGTGGCGCAACTGGTCTAGGCCTGAAAGAAGCGAAAGCTCTGGTTGACGGCGCTCCTGCACCTCTGAAAGAAGGTGTTGAGAAAGAAGAAGCTGAAGCGCTTAAAGCTCAGCTAGAAGAAGCTGGTGCTTCTGTTGAAGTTAAGTAATTTATACTTAATTTCTTAGCCTGAAAGGGCATTGGCTGGTGGCTAAATAGCCACCGGCCTTTTTGCGCTGTAGGGCGGTAGTGAAATTTCCACCCCGTTTTATCACTGCTGACCATGCAAAAAAAATCAAAGCAAGCGCTTTGATTTTCCTACACTAAACGGTGGTTGTTTAGTCACTGTCCCTTGTACTGGACAGTTTGGGTCACTTATCAGCGAGCTGAGGAACCCTATGGTTTACTCTTATACCGAGAAAAAGCGTATCCGTAAGGATTTTGGTAAGCGTCCTCAAGTTCTGGACGTGCCATACTTGCTGTCGATCCAGCTTGAATCTTTTGAGAAGTTTATCGAGCAGGATCCAGAAGGGCAATACGGTCTTGAAGCTGCCTTTCGCTCTGTCTTTCCAATTCAGAGCTACAACGGCAATTCCGAGCTGCAATACGTTAGCTATCGTCTCGGTGAGCCAGTTTTCGATGTCAAAGAATGCCAAATTCGCGGCGTAACCTATTCGGCACCACTACGCGTGAAACTGCGCTTGGTGATGTTTGATAAAGATGCCCCGGCTGGTACCGTTAAAGACATCAAAGAACAAGAAGTCTATATGGGCGAAATTCCGCTCATGACTGAAAATGGTACCTTTGTCATCAATGGTACTGAGAGGGTTATCGTATCCCAGCTGCACCGTAGTCCGGGCGTCTTTTTCGACAGCGATAAGGGTAAAACCCATTCCTCAGGAAAAGTGCTATATAACGCACGCGTGATCCCATACCGTGGTTCATGGTTGGATTTCGAATTTGATCCTAAGGATATCGTTTACGTTCGTATCGACCGTCGTCGTAAGCTGCCTGCATCGATTATTCTGCGTGCGCTGGAATATACAACGGAAGAGATCCTGGATCTGTTCTTCGATAAAGTTGTCTTTGAAGTCAAAGGTAAAGCGCTAGTCATGGAACTGGTGCCTGATCGTCTACGTGGCGAAACAGCCAGCTTTGACATTGAAGCCAACGGCACCGTTTATGTTGAACAGGGTCGCCGTATTACCGCTCGCCACATCCGTCAGTTGGCGAAAGATAACGTCGATCACATCGAAGTGCCGGTTGAGTACATCGCAGGCAAGATTTCTGCACGTGATTACGTTAACCAAGACACAGGCGAAGTGATTGTCTCGGCTAACCAAGAGTTAAGCCTGGAGACACTGGCGCAATTGTCGCAAGCGGGTCACAAGAAAATCGAAACCCTGTTCACCAACGACTTAGATCATGGTCCGTACATGTCAGATACCTTGCGTATCGACAACACCACGGATCGTTTGACTGCGTTGGTTGAAATCTATCGCATGATGCGCCCAGGCGAGCCACCAACAAAAGAAGCGGCAGAACAACTGTTCGAAAGCCTCTTCTTCTCTGAAGATCGTTACGATCTATCAGCGGTGGGCCGTATGAAGTTCAACAGCTCATTAGGGCGTGATGAACTAACCGGTCCTGGCGTACTGAGCAAAGAAGACATCATTGAAGTGATGCGTAAACTGATCGATATCCGTAACGGTATCGGTGAAGTGGACGACATCGACCACCTAGGTAACCGTCGTATTCGTTCGGTTGGCGAAATGGCCGAGAACCAATTCCGTGTTGGTTTGGTACGTGTTGAGCGTGCGGTTAAAGAGCGTCTGAGCCTGGGTGACCTTGACAATGTGATGCCACAAGACCTGATCAACGCTAAGCCAATTTCGGCCGCGGTGAAAGAGTTCTTTGGTTCATCTCAGTTGTCACAATTTATGGACCAAAACAACCCGTTGTCTGAGGTGACGCACAAACGTCGTATCTCTGCATTGGGTCCAGGTGGTTTGACGCGTGAGCGCGCCGGCTTTGAAGTTCGAGACGTACACGCGACGCACTACGGTCGTCTCTGTCCGATCGAAACCCCTGAAGGTCCGAACATCGGTCTGATTAACTCACTGTCAGCGTTTGCGCGTTGTAACCCTTACGGCTTCTTGGAAACCCCATACCGTAAAGTGGTTGACGGTAAAGTGACCGATCAAATCGATTACCTGTCAGCGATTGAAGAAGGCCACTACGTGATTGCGCAGGCGAACGCCGCGCTGAACGAAGATGGCTCGTTCACTGATGAACTGATCACTGCGCGTGAGAAAGGGGAATCAGGTCTGCACCCACGTGACCATGTTCAGTACATGGACGTTGCAACCAACCAGGTTGTATCGGTGGCAGCCTCTCTGATCCCATTCCTTGAGCATGACGATGCGAACCGTGCCTTGATGGGTGCGAACATGCAACGTCAGGCCGTTCCAACATTGCGTGCGCAAAAGCCGCTGGTTGGTACGGGTATCGAGCGCAATGTGGCGGTTGACTCAGGTGTTACCGCGGTTGCGAAACGTGGCGGTATCATCCAGTCAGTTGATGCTTCGCGCATCGTACTGAAAGTGAATGAAGATGAGCTGGTACCTGGCGAAGCGGGTATCGACATCTACAACCTGACTAAGTACACCCGTTCTAACCAGAACACCTGTATTAACCAGCGTCCAACTGTGATGCCGGGCCACCAAGTGGCAAAAGGTGACGTACTGGCTGACGGCCCATCGACTGACTTGGGCGAGCTAGCACTGGGTCAGAACATGCGTATCGCGTTCATGCCGTGGAACGGTTATAACTTTGAGGATTCCATCCTTATTTCTGAGCGCGTCGCGCAGGAAGACCGTTTAACCACTATCCACATTCAAGAGCTTTCTTGTGTGGCGCGTGATACCAAGTTGGGCAGCGAAGAAATCACCGCGGACATTCCAAACGTGGGTGAAGCAGCGCTATCGAAACTGGATGAGTCAGGGGTTGTGTATATCGGTGCCGAAGTGAAAGGCGGCGATATCATGGTTGGTAAAGTGACGCCAAAAGGCGAAACGCAACTGACACCAGAAGAGAAACTGCTGCGTGCAATCTTCGGCGAAAAAGCCTCTGACGTGAAAGACTCGTCACTGCGTGTGCCGAACGGTGTATCAGGTACGGTTATCGATGTACAAGTCTTTACTCGCGATGGTGTAGAGAAAGACAAGCGTGCACTCGAAATCGAAGAGATGCAGCTGAAAGAAGCGAAGAAAGACCTGACCGAGGAGTTCTCTATCCTTGAAGGTGGTCTGCTAGCGCGTGTTCGCTCACTGCTTTCTCAAGCTGGTTATACCGACAACCAGTTAGACAGCATGGATCGTAAGACCATGTTGACACAAACACTGGATGATGAAGCACAGCAAACCCAGCTAGAGCAGTTGGCTGAGCAATACGACGAAATTAAAGCCGAGTTCGATAAGAAGTTCGAAACCAAGCGCCGTAAGATCACTCAAGGTGATGATTTGGCTCCTGGCGTACTGAAGATCGTTAAAGTCTACTTGGCCGTTAAACGTCGCATCCAGCCGGGTGACAAGATGGCCGGTCGTCACGGTAACAAAGGTGTAATCTCGAAGATTAACCCAGTTGAAGACATGCCTTACGACGAAAACGGTGTTCCTGTGGATCTGGTACTTAACCCGCTGGGTGTACCTTCACGTATGAACATCGGTCAGATCCTAGAAACACACATGGGTCTGGCGGCGAAAGGTATCGGTGACAAGATCAACCGCATGCTCAAAGAGCAGCAAGAGCTGGCGAAATTCCGCGAGTTCCTGCAGAAGGTCTATAGTCTGGGCGATACCCGTCAGAAAGTGGACATCAGTAAACTGACTGACGACGAAGTACGCACCTTGGTGAACAACCTGCGTGACGGTCTTCCAACGGCATCGCCTGTCTTTGACGGTGCACCAGAGCCGTTGATCAAAGAGCTACTCAAACTGGGTGATCTGCCAGAGTCAGGTCAGCTAGCGCTTTATGATGGCCGCACGGGTGAGAAGTTTGAGCGTCCAGTAACCGTGGGTTACATGTACATGCTGAAACTGAACCACTTGGTTGATGACAAGATGCACGCCCGTTCAACTGGCTCGTACAGCCTTGTAACTCAGCAGCCGCTGGGTGGTAAGGCACAGTTCGGTGGTCAGCGATTCGGTGAGATGGAAGTATGGGCACTGGAAGCATACGGTGCTGCCTATACCCTACAAGAAATGCTCACCGTGAAGTCGGATGACGTCAATGGCCGTACCAAGATGTATAAGAACATCGTGGATGGCGACCATCGTATGGAGCCGGGCATGCCGGAATCTTTCAACGTATTGCTGAAAGAAATCCGCTCGTTGGGTATCAACATCGAGCTGGAAGACGAGTAAGCCGCTGGCTGACTCTCTCCGGTAAGAATATGAAGGCGCTGCCTGTCAGCGCCTTTATGGGTCAACTCCTCACAGGAGCCGATTGTGAAAGACTTACTTAAGTTTCTGAAAGCACAGCATAAGACCGAAGAATTTGATTCGATCAAAATCGGTCTAGCCTCACCAGACATGATCCGTTCATGGTCGTTTGGTGAAGTGAAAAAGCCAGAAACCATCAACTACCGTACCTTTAAGCCTGAGCGTGACGGTTTGTTCTGTGCACGTATCTTCGGCCCGGTCAAAGACTACGAATGTCTTTGTGGTAAATACAAGCGCCTGAAGCACCGTGGCGTCATTTGTGAAAAATGTGGCGTTGAAGTTACTCAGACCAAAGTGCGCCGTGAGCGTATGGGTCACATTGAGCTGGCTTCACCTGTTGCCCACATTTGGTTCCTGAAGTCGCTACCATCACGCATTGGTTTGCTGATGGACATGCCGCTACGTGACATCGAGCGTGTGCTTTACTTTGAATCCTACGTGGTGATTGAGCCAGGTATGACCAACCTTGAGCGTGGTCAGATGCTGTCTGAAGAGCAGTACTTGGACGCGTTGGAAGAGTGGGGCGACGAATTTGATGCGCGCATGGGCGCAGAAGCAGTGAAAGCACTGCTGGCGAACATGGATCTGTCAGTTGAGACAGAGCAAATGCGTGAAGAGTTGGAAGAAACCAACTCTGAAACCAAACGTAAGAAGATCACTAAGCGTCTGAAGCTGGTGGAAGCCTTCTTGCAATCAGGTAACAACCCTGAGTGGATGATCCTGACTGTGCTGCCTGTGTTGCCGCCAGACTTGCGTCCATTGGTACCGTTGGACGGTGGTCGTTTTGCGACCTCGGATCTGAACGACCTTTACCGTCGTGTGATCAACCGTAACAACCGTTTGAAGCGCCTGCTTGATCTTGCTGCACCAGACATCATCGTGCGTAACGAAAAACGCATGCTGCAAGAGTCTGTGGATGCCCTGCTTGATAACGGTCGTCGTGGTCGTGCCATCACTGGCTCGAACAAGCGTCCGCTTAAATCGCTGGCCGACATGATCAAAGGTAAGCAGGGTCGTTTCCGTCAGAACCTGCTGGGTAAACGTGTTGACTACTCTGGCCGTTCGGTAATCACCGTAGGTCCATACTTGCGTCTGCATCAGTGTGGTCTGCCAAAGAAAATGGCACTAGAGCTATTTAAACCGTTTATCTACGGCAAGCTTGAGACTCGTGGTCTCGCGACCACCATCAAAGCCGCCAAGAAGATGGTTGAGCGCGAAGAAGCTGTGGTATGGGATATCTTGGATGAAGTCATCCGTGAACACCCTGTCCTGCTAAACCGTGCACCAACACTTCACCGTTTGGGTATCCAAGCGTTTGAACCTGTGCTTATCGAAGGTAAAGCGATTCAGCTACACCCATTGGTGTGTGCGGCCTATAACGCCGACTTCGATGGTGACCAGATGGCTGTTCACGTACCGCTGACGCTGGAAGCCCAGCTCGAAGCGCGTGCGTTGATGATGTCGACCAACAACATCCTATCGCCAGCATCCGGTGATCCTATCATCGTACCGTCTCAGGACGTGGTACTGGGTCTTTACTACATGACCCGTGAGAAGGTGAACGGCAAAGGCGAAGGCATGTACTTGGCAGGCCCAGGCGAAGCCGAAAAGGTTTACCGCACTGGCCATGCTGAACTGCATACGCGTGTAAAAGTGCGTATCAAGCAAGTTGATATCGATGAGATGGGCGCTCGTACCGAGAAAGTATCACTGGTTGATACCACCGTCGGTCGTGCCATGCTATGGACCATCGTACCGGAAGGCCTGTCATTTGACTTGGTTAACCAGCCGTTGGGTAAAAAGCAAATCTCTAACTTGCTCAACACCTGTTACCGTAAGCTGGGTCTGAAAGACACCGTTATTTTTGCTGACCAAATCATGTACACCGGTTTTGCCTACGCGGCACTGTCGGGCACCTCTGTCGGTATCGACGATATGGTGATCCCACAAGCCAAGTACGACTTGATCGAAGCAGCAGAAGCAGAAGTTGCGGAAATCCAAGAGCAGTTCCAATCTGGTCTGGTTACCGCGGGCGAACGTTACAACAAAGTGATCGATATCTGGGCTGCAGCGAACGAACAAGTTGCAAAAGCCATGATGGATAACCTGTCTAACGAGACAGTGATTAACCGTGACGGTGAAGAAGAAACCCAGAAGTCGTTCAACAGTGTTTACATGATGGCCGACTCAGGCGCACGTGGTTCTGCGGCACAGATTCGTCAGCTAGCCGGTATGCGTGGTCTGATGGCGAAGCCAGATGGCTCTATCATCGAAACGCCAATCACGGCGAACTTCCGTGAAGGCCTGAACGTTCTTCAGTACTTTATCTCTACGCACGGTGCGCGTAAGGGTCTTGCAGATACCGCATTGAAGACAGCGAACTCAGGTTACCTGACTCGTCGTCTGGTTGACGTAGCCCAAGACGTGGTCGTGACTGAAACCGATTGTGGCACCGAAGGCGGTATCCACATGATGGCGGTTATCGAAGGCGGTGACGTGAAAGAAGCACTGCGTGAGCGTGTGCTGGGTCGTGTCGTCGCTGAAGACGTACTGAAGCCGGGTACTGACGAGGTGCTTGCACCACGTAACACCCTGTTGGATGAGAAGTGGTGTGACATTCTTGAGCAGCACTCTGTCGATAAGGTAAAAGTACGCTCTGTCGTAACCTGTGAAACTGACTTCGGTTGTTGTGCACACTGTTACGGTCGTGACTTGGCACGTGGTCACTTGGTGAACCACGGTGAGTCTGTGGGCGTTATCGCGGCACAGTCTATCGGTGAGCCAGGTACACAGCTGACCATGCGTACGTTCCACATCGGTGGTGCGGCATCGCGTGCGGCGGCAGAAAACAACATCCAGGTGAAGAACAAAGGTTCTATGCACCTGCACAATGTGAAATCCGTGACCAATAGCGACGGTAAGCTAGTGATTACCTCGCGTGCGTCAGAGATGACCATTGTTGATGAGTTCGGTCGTACGAAAGAAAGCTACAAAGTGCCTTACGGTGCCTTGCTGAGCAAGAAAGATGGTGAAGCGGTTGAAGCTGGCGACGTTGTTGCTAACTGGGATCCGCACACCATGCCAATCATCACCGAAGTAGAAGGTAGCGTTCGCTTCGTAGACATGATTGATGGCGTCACCATGCAGCGTCAAACTGATGAACTGACTGGCCTGTCTTCTATCGTGGTAATGGATGCCTCTGAGCGCCCATCATCCGGTAAAGATAAGCGTCCTGCAGTGAAACTGGTTGATGCGCAAGGCAATGACATGATGATCCCAGGCACTGATATGCCGGTTCAATACTTCTTGCCGGGTAACGCAATTGTTCAGCTGGATGACGGCGCGAACGTTGGCATTGGTGACACCTTGGCGCGTATCCCGCAAGAAAGCGGCGGTACCAAGGATATCACCGGTGGTCTGCCACGTGTTGCTGACCTGTTCGAAGCGCGTAAGCCAAAAGAGCCAGCTATCTTGGCGGAGATCACAGGTACTGTTTCCTTCGGTAAAGAAACCAAAGGTAAACGTCGCCTGATCATCACCCCAGAAGAAGGCCAAGCCTACGAAGAGATGATTCCAAAATGGCGTCAGCTCAACGTATTCGAAGGTGAAAAAGTCGAGAAAGGTGATGTGATCGCTGATGGTCCAGAATCACCGCACGACATCTTGCGTCTGCGTGGTGTTCACGCAGTGGCTGAGTACATCACCAACGAAGTTCAAGACGTTTACCGTTTGCAAGGCGTTAAGATCAACGATAAGCACATCGAGACCATCGTGCGTCAGATGTTGCGTAAGGTGACCATTAAGTCTGCAGGTGATACCGACTTCTTGGAAGGCGAGCAAGTGGAATACTCACGTGTGACCATTGCTAACCGTGAACTTGAAGCGGAAGGCAAGCGTCCAGCGACCTATGGTCGTGACCTGCTGGGTATCACTAAAGCCTCGTTGGCGACTGAGTCATTCATCTCAGCGGCATCGTTCCAGGAAACCACGCGCGTGCTCACAGAAGCAGCCGTAGCGGGTAAACGTGATGACTTACGTGGTCTGAAAGAGAACGTGATTGTGGGTCGTTTGATCCCAGCCGGTACTGGTTTCGCGTATCATAAAGATCGTCAAGCTAAACGTGCTGAGCCTGAACAGCCTGTTGCACCACAGATTGATGCTGAGCAAGCCTCACAAGATCTGGCAGCACTGTTGAATGCAGGACTGAACGACGACAATTAATTGATTGTCTCGCACCATTGAAAAGGCACCTCCTCGGAGGTGCCTTTTGTTTTTCTGCCCTAGAGCAAAAAAAAACGCCGCCAAGAGGCGACGGATTCGGTGCTTATTTTTAGGCGCCCGGCGGGTGGGCCAAACTGTCTGCAATGACACGAATCAGCGTGTCTTCTAACTCGAAACGTTGTTCCAGCAGTTCACCGACCGATGAGATGTCTTCATCAAAGTCGGGGAAGTGATAGTCCTCATCGTCCCAATCAAGCTCACTAAACTTGTCGTTGAAATCGAGCAGGGGATCCGTGGTGTCAACAATGCGGAAATACAAGTTATCGGTTTCTTGTGTTGCCGAGAAGCCGGTAGACTGCCATCGCTCCATGACCATGTTATAAATCTTAAAATGCCCCGTGGAGATGTAATCGACCAAGTGATCGCAGAAGCGGTCAATTTCTTCTTTGCTGGGCAGATTCTGCTTCTTTTTTACCGCGACACCTGCCACGTTGTAGTATTCAACCAGCAGCTGACGACGTAACTCGAGCCAGTAATCGATGACGTCATCGTAACCGCTCCATTGTGCTTTAGTACGTTCAAGTTTTTTCAGCATGATCGGCGTCCTCGTGATCGATCAGCGAATGGGTGGCACTATATACGGCCAACTTAAAATTAACGGGCTGCTCAATCCTTTGCATCACGTTATGAAGTTAGATTGCCAGTATTCAAGTATAGCTGCAAGGCTAAGGAAGTGACCATGTCTCAGAATCAACAAGCCGCCTATTTGTGTGCGGTTGTCGACGGAAAACTCTGGCTTCCTCACGGTACATTGCCTTTGTTATCCCTATCAGAATTGCCGTTTGCGGTGCAGACGACGATCACCGTTGGTCATTATCAACACATCCCAGTGGTGGGGGCATGGAATTGTAACACCATGCTACCGAGTGATGAGATGGCGGGCTTGAGAGCGCTATTATCGGATTTACCGGCTGACTTGTTTGCGCTAGTGGGACGAGTCGTTCAGCTTGATGTGATGCAAAAGCAGCAAGCATTTTGCGGCCGCTGTGGCCACCGTGCGGTATTGGATACACAGTCGGTGGCGATGTGGTGCGCCGACTGTCAGCGTCACGATTATCCGCGTGTCTCGCCTTGTGTGATTGTGGCGGTACGTGATGACAAGCGACTGCTGCTGGCACAGCATCCACGGCATAAAACCGGTATGTATACCGTGATTGCCGGATTCGTTGAACCCGGTGAAACCCTCGAACAGTGCGTGGCGCGCGAGGTCAAAGAGGAAACGGGGATTGAGGTGAAAAATATCCGTTATATGGATAGCCAGCCGTGGGCCTTTCCTTCCAATGTCATGATGGGTTTTTTGGCCGACTATGCAGGCGGTCAGCTACGGCCAGATTATGAGGAATTGACGGATGCACAATGGTTTGATTGCCAATCACTCCCGCCAGTTGCACCTCAAGGGACCATTGCGCGGCGCTTGATTGACGCAAGTTGCGCGCTTGCGCAGGAATAAAAAAACCCGGCCGTAGGGAAGCCGGGGTAAGATGCGAACATAATTGTCTTTCGCAGACCTATTGTCGTTATGCGTTGGTTGTATCATGTGGTGAGAAAAGCAGCAATCATCGCCCACCCTTAGGATGACAGTTTTATGATCCTGTTAACAAAGGTTGGCTTTTGTTGCGACTCGACAGTGATACAATGACGCCTCTTTTCGCTCACAGGCTTTAACACAATGACTGAACTGAAAAACGATCGCTATTTACGCGCTTTACTCAAACAGCCAGTGGATTGCACCCCCGTGTGGATGATGCGTCAAGCTGGTCGCTATCTGCCAGAATACCGCGAAGTACGTGCGCAAGCCGGTGATTTTCTGTCATTGTGTAAAAATGCAGAACTGGCGTGTGAAGTGACTTTACAACCATTACGCCGCTTTGATCTCGATGCCGCTATTCTGTTCTCCGACATTTTGACCATCCCCGATGCGATGGGACTGGGTTTGTATTTTGAGACCGGAGAGGGGCCGAAGTTTGCGCGCCCGATCACCTGTAAGGCGGACGTCGATAAAATCGGCATTCCCGATCCTGAAGGTGAGCTGCAATATGTGATGAATGCCGTACGCACCATTCGTCACGAATTGAACGGAGACGTTCCCTTGATTGGTTTTTCCGGCAGCCCTTGGACGCTCGCCACCTACATGGTGGAAGGGGGCAGCTCGAAAGCCTTTACCAAGCTTAAGAAGATGATGTATGCCGAGCCACAAACCCTGCATGCATTACTCGATAAGCTTGCCGATAGCGTGACCAGCTATTTGAATGCGCAAATCAAAGCGGGCGCCCAATCGGTGATGATTTTTGATACTTGGGGTGGGGTATTAACCCCGCGTGATTATCACGACTTCTCACTCCAATACATGCATAAAATTGTGGATGGCCTGATCCGTGAGCATGAAGGCCGTCGTGTCCCTGTGACCTTGTTTACCAAAAACGGCGGAATGTGGCTTGAGAAAATCGCGGCGACCGGTTGTGATGGTGTGGGGTTAGATTGGACAATCGATATTGCCGATGCCAAAGCACGGATTGGCGATAAAGTGGCCTTGCAAGGCAATATGGACCCGTCCATCCTCTATGCTCAGCCTGATCGTATCCGTCAAGAGGTTGCGACTATCCTAGAAGGATTTGGCGAAGGGACAGGCCATGTCTTTAATCTCGGCCACGGGATCCACCTTGATGTCCCGCCGGAAAACGCCGGTGTGTTTGTCGATACGGTGCATGAGCTGTCCCGTCCGTATCACGACTAAGCTAGCACGCTCGCCAATGGCGAGCGTTTTTTTACCTCGGTGCAGTGAACAACGCCTGTTGGATCTGCGTTTGCAAGGCTGGCACTACCTGTTCTTCAAACCATGGGTGACGACGTAGCCATAACGTATTTCTGGGCGAGGGGTGAGGCAGCACAAAAGTGTGCGGTGCCCACCGCCGCCAGTGTTTGACGGTTTCGGTCAATGTTTTGGGCTTATTGGCTAAATAGTACTGCTGAGCATACTGGCCAATCAGCAAGGTCACCGCAACGTTAGGGAGGAGCGCTTTGATTGCCTTGTGCCACACAGGCGCACAAATGCGGGCAGGCGGCAGATCGCCCGATTTACCTTTGCCCGGATAACAGAGCCCCATCGGCATAATGGCAAATAAGTCGGGCTGATAGAATTGCTCGCGCGTGACCCCCAGCCATTCTCGTAAGCGGTCGCCACTGGGATCATTAAAAGGCAGGCCACTGTCATGGACGCGCCTACCGGGTGCTTGGCCGATAATCAGTACCCGCGCATCCGTACTGGCTTGGATCACGGGACGAGGTCCATCGGATAGCCAATGTTGGCACAATTGGCATGCTTGTGCTGCGGATAACGCCGTCTCCAAATCCGAAAACGTCATCTAGTACCCTTTGTCAAAATCGACGTGGTGAACCAAAGGCTTGCCAGCATGCCAGCGTCGGTAATTATCCGCAAACAGCGTAAAGACCTGATCGGGGAAGCTAACGGCAGCAATATGCGGTGTCACTGTCACCTTGGGATGTGTCCAAAACGGATGCGACTCGGGCAGTGGCTCCTGTTGCATCACATCCAAGACTGCGCCGCGAAGCTGCTTTGCCTCCAGTGCGTGGATCAGGGCGGGCTCATCCACGGTGGCACCACGCCCGACGTTAATAAAGAAAAGATCCTGTGCATGCTGCCAAAAAGCTGCATTCAGGCATTGGTGTGTTTTGTCTGTGGCGGGCAAGGTGCTAACTAACACATCAACCTCATGCAACCGTTGCTGCAATTCGGGCAGTGTCATGGTGTGATCAAACGCCTCGACAGGCCGGCCGGTTTGGTTGGTGCCCAGTACCGTCATGCCAAACGCGTGAGCGACGGTCGCGATATGCTGGCCAATCGCTCCTGTGCCTAAAATGGCGAGCGTTTGTCCATGCAATGACTGATAGGGCTGAGGCTGCCAGTGACACTGCGCTTGCTGTTTGGCGTACTGAGTAATATGGCGAGTATTCGTCAGTAGGTGTCCGAAAACATATTCGGCCATCAAGGGGCCAAAAATACCTCGCACATTGGTGAGCTGATAGTGGCGGAACGGCGCCTGAATCAGCGCATCGGTCCCAGCGAAGGTGGATTGCAACCAGCGCAACGCGTTGGCATGAGGCAGCTTTGACGCGGCAAGCGGTGGGTCAGCTAGCCAGATCGTGGCCTCTTCTGCGTTATGGGTAAGGGCGAGATCGGGGAGTTGGGCCGCTGCCAGTAATTGATGGTAGGTCGCAGCATGCTCACTGATCACATAAACTTTATCCACAAAGGCTCCTTTTTATGGGACGGTGAATCAAGTACACTTGCACCCAATTTACCGACGGACAATTGTCCCCCGTTATTTAAGATCAATTGGCTATGTTAAGAAACCCCTTACAACTGCGTTTGGAAAAATGTGAGACTTGGCAGCACGTCAGTTTTATGGCTGCGCTGGTGGAGCGTATGTACCCTAACTATGCCCTTTACTGTGCGCAAACTGAATTTGCTGACCCTCAAGCGTTTCGCAATATTCTTGATGCAGTGTGGGAATCACAAACAGTGAAAGGGGCCAAAATTGACTTTGAGCGACAGCTAGAAAAGCTGGAGCCATTGATCCCTGCGCTCACCGATGACGCGATTTACCTCACGTATCCAGCCATTGATGCCTGTGCGGCGTTATCACACCTTCTTCACGCCTTGCTTGACCGTGATGAAATGCTGACCATTACGCTGAAAGTGAGTCAGCAGTCGGTGATGAGTGTCGCGCAACTGGAAGAAGCACAAACCGGCGATGCGGTCACCGATGAAAACCAGAAAGCGAATGAAGCTGTGTGTGACGAATGGGACGCGCAGTGGGCGATCTTCCGTGTACTGAAAAGTGCGGATACCCGCGACGTTGAGATGCTCAAAGGCATTCGCCAAGAGTTACGCGAAGCGGGTGTGAGCAACTTAGGATTAAGCCTTTGAACGGCGGAAAATGAGATAAAAAAGGCGGCTTCGGCCGCCTTTTGTGTTTAGGTTACCCCGATGACTCATCCGATTGACGCTGTACGGGCGGCTCATCGTCGTCTTGGCTCTCAATCATCTTATGCTGCTTTTTCCATGACTCCCAACGCTGGTAGGCCAACTGCTGCATATCGGTGACGGTGTCCGCTTCATCAATGATCTCGCGACCGGTTAAGTATTCAAAAATATCTTCCAGCGTGATAATCCCTTGTACCGTCCCGTACTCGTCCACAATCATCGCCAATTGCGCGCGGCGGATCATTAAAATATCGAACGCTTGTAATACGCTATTGCCGGGTAAAATCACCGCGAGTGGGCGCATCAGGTCACCCAAGGTGGTGCGCCGAGCCCCGCGTGTCTTAGCGGCATAGATATCGGATTTGTGGACAAAACCTAAAATATCATCACGCTGTTCGCCATAAATCAACGGGCGCGAGAAGGGACAGTCACTGTGTTCGGTTAAAAAGGTATCTACGCTCATCTCCGCAGGGACACGAAAAAGCACCGGTCGTGGGGTCATCAACTGCGTGGCAGGGAGCTCACGCAGTTTCAACATGTTGTTGAGCATCTGGGTTTCATCTTCACCCATTTCACCACTTTCTGAGGCGAGCATCGCCATGGCCGAGATTTCATCACGCAGTTTGACATGGGTCGCGTCAGAGCTAAGACGCTTGGTTATTTGCTCGGATACCCACACAAAGGGGGTCAGGCCCCATACCATCCACTTCAATACAATCGCCGCCCCTGGCGCCAATTGCGGCCAGAAGTTTGCACCTATGGTTTTTGGGATAATCTCGGAGAGTAATAAAATAGCCAGTGTGAGTACTGCGGAGAATACCCCAACCCATGCATCGCCAAACACATTGGCCGCTTGTGCCCCTGCACCTGCTGCCCCCACGGTGTGCGCAATGGTGTTTAAGGTGAGGATCGAAGCCAGTGGTCGGTCGATATTATCTTTTAAGGCGGTCAGTTTCGCCGCGGCTGGGTGTTCTTGCTGACGGAGATTCGCCAAATAGCTTGGCGTAATACTCAATAGGATTGCTTCAAGCACAGAACAAATGAAAGATACACCAATAGATAATGAGATAAATAGGACAAGAGTCAGCATATATTTCCGAGTATGAAAGCCAGTCGTCCCCTTAAAGATCAGGCCAGTGGCGGGCTTTTACAACCATTCAAATGAGAAAAAGCGCAACAAATTGTGAGATCGCGCTCAGTTTGTGGTTAAAGAGCCTCCATATAGTCTCACCAAGCGCCACAAACCTTTGCCAGTCGGGCTTCTTTTGAATTAGAGTGAGCTCGTCTCTAAAAAAACCTAGAAGGGAAGACATAATGAACAAGACCCAACTGATCGACCTGATCGCTGAAAAAGCCGACCTTTCAAAAGCGCAAGCAAAAGCAGCACTGGAAGCGACTTTGGGCGGAATTGAAGGTGCCCTAAAAGAAGGCGAGCAGGTACAACTGATTGGCTTCGGTACGTTTAAAGTAAACCACCGTGCAGCGCGCACGGGTCGTAACCCACAGACGGGTCAAGAGATCCAAATTTCAGCGGCTAACGTGCCAGCCTTTGTGGCAGGTAAAGCACTGAAAGACGCGGTTAAGTAAGCGTCAATCGTCATTATCGCCATAGCCTCTGCTATGGCGTTTTTGTCTCTGGGTGACGCAAAATGCGAAGAGTATGGGCGTTATCGCTGATCATACTGCTCACGGCCTGTAGCCGTGGCGAACCCCCTAAGCCTGTCACACGGGTAACAGCCTCTGTTGCGGGTGACCACAGTGCGGTCTATTGGCTCGATAGCCAACAGGGGCGCCCAATCAGCTTGTCAGAGCATGTTTGGCAAGGGGATTACGGCGAGTACCGCGGCGAATATGTGTGGCGAGATGGCCAATTACGTGCCTTAAAGCGTGAAGGTGAACAGCTCGCAGATAATACGCGTGTCCCTTTTTCTCTCCACGTCCGTTTTGATGCCAGTGGCGAACCTGTATTTCAACGCTATCGCCAAGATGGCGCGATTATTCCCCTCGACAGTGCTGCGTTAACGCGCCTGTATCAAGAGTCCAATCAGATCCTCGACCAAGTCCAAGGCCAAATCGCGCGCAATGTGTCTGTCTTGCAGGGACAGCGAATAGGTGAATATTGGGTAGATTGCCGTGGCGAACGGCAGCGTTGGGTCTTTGATGATGCGATCCCGCCCGTGGTGGTGAGCAAGCTGCTCCAGCCGGGTACCTTTGTGATTGGCGCTGGGAATCCCGGTATTGGCAAAGATACCATCGATGCCTTGGTCTTGGTGCGCCGTGAAAAGGCGTGCTTAACCCGTCCTCAGCTATTGGCAGAATAAAAAATGCGCCCCGAGGGCGCATTGTGGCAGAGTCTCGGTCACTGATTTACTTATGATGTAGCGTTTTCGCGTGCGATGGCGCGATGGGCAATATCACGGCGATAAAAGCAGCCCGGCCACTGGATCATGGCAGCCAGCGCATCAGCTCTTTGTTTTGCGATAGTGACACTCTCGCCTAATGCCGTAGCGCAAAGCACCCGCCCGCCAGCGGTGACGATGTCGCCGTCTTTCAGCGCGGTACCGGCATGAAATACTTTGGCGGTCTCGCTATCGGTGGGTAACCCAGAGATACGATCTCCTTTGCGATAGTCACCCGGATAGCCGCCTGCTGCCAATACCACGCCCACTGCTGCACGCGGATCCCACTTGGACTCGACCTTATCAAGGCGTCCTTGCGTGCCTGCCAGGCAAAGCTCCACCAAGTCAGATTGCAAGCGCATCATAATCGGCTGGGTTTCCGGGTCGCCAAAGCGACAGTTAAACTCGATCACTTTTGGCGTCCCATCGGCACTGATCATCAAGCCTGCATACAGAAAGCCTGTATACGTCACACCATCGGCACGCATGCCTTCTACTGTTGGCATGATCACCTCGTCCATCACACGTTGATAGATTGCATCGGTGACCACTGGAGCGGGCGAGTATGCACCCATACCGCCGGTATTAAGGCCGGTATCGCCTTCTCCGACACGTTTGTGGTCTTGGCTGGTGGCCATTGGCAGCACATGCTCACCATCGACCATGACGATAAAGCTTGCTTCTTCACCTTGCAGAAATTCCTCGATGACCACGCGGTGACCGGCCTCACCAAACGCATTGCCCGAGAGCATATCGCGCACTGCCTCGGTGGCTTCTTGCTCGGTCATCGCCACAATGACCCCTTTCCCAGCGGCAAGGCCGTCGGCTTTGACCACAATGGGCGCACCTTTTTCGGCGATGTAGGCTAGCGCGGGCTCTACCGTCGAAAAGGTTTGGTAGTCAGCGGTGGGAATGCCGTGGCGCGCTAAAAAGTCTTTACTGAAGGCTTTCGAGCCCTCAAGTTGCGCGGCCGCTTGAGTAGGACCAAAGATGGCCAAGCCGTGCTCACGGAAGGCATCGACCACGCCTAACACCAAGGGGGCTTCAGGGCCCACGATGGTCAAATCAATTTGTTGCTCTCGGGCAAAGGCCAGTAACCCTTCAACGTCATCAGCCGCGATCGCAATGTTACTCAACTGATTTTCATGCGCGGTGCCGGCGTTTCCCGGCGCGCAATACACGAGCTCAACGTTGGATGACTGGGCGGCTTTCCACGCCAGCGCATGTTCGCGGCCACCGCCACCAATAACTAATACCTTCATGTGTTCTCCTTCATCGCCCACTTAGTGGCGGAAATGGCGCATACCGGTAAAGACCATCGCCATGCCATGCTCATTGGCGGCAGCAATCACTTCGTCATCACGCATCGAACCGCCCGGTTGGATCACGCAGGTGATCCCAGCTTTTGCTGCGGCATCAATGCCGTCACGGAAAGGGAAGAAGGCATCGGAGGCCATCACGCTACCGGCCACTTCGAGCTGCTCATCGGCCGCTTTAATGCCGGCTATTTTCGCCGAGTAGACGCGGCTCATTTGGCCGGCGCCCACGCCGATGGTCATGCTGTCTTTGGCATACACAATCGCGTTTGATTTCACGTATTTTGCCACTTTCCAGCAAAATAGCGCATCGCTTAGCTCTTTGTCTGTGGGCTGACGCTCAGTGACAATACGCAAATCGTCTAAACCGACCATACCTTGGTCGCGTGCTTGGACTAACAAGCCGCCATTGACGCGCTTGCTATCCCACCCTGTGGTGCGCGCTTGCCATTGGCCACATTCGAGAAGACGGACGTTTTTCTTTGCCGCAACCGCTGCTTTGGCGGCCTCACTGACACGAGGTGCGATGATCACTTCAACAAATTGACGTTCAACAATGGCTTGTGCCGTGTCGCCGTCCAATTCTCGGTTAAAAGCAATAATGCCGCCAAACGCTGAGGTTGGATCGGTTTGATAAGCACGTTGATAGGCACTGAGTAAGTCTTCACCGATGGCAACGCCACAGGGATTGGCGTGCTTTACAATCACACAGGCAGGCTGTTCAAACTCTTTTACGCACTCTAATGCCGCATCGGTGTCAGCGATATTGTTATAAGACAGCGCTTTGCCCTGTAGTTGGGTCGCCGTTGCCACCGAGGCTTCTTGCGGTTGGACTTCGGTGTAAAACGCGCCCGCCTGGTGGCTGTTTTCGCCGTAGCGCATGTCTTGCTTTTTAACCCAATGTTGGGTCAGGGTGCGTGGGAATGGCGAGTCTTGGCTCTCTTCTGCCTGATGATAGGCAGGCACTTGGGTACCAAAGTAATTCGCAATCATGGCATCGTAGGCTGCGGTGTGCTCAAACGCGGCAATGGCTAAATCAAAGCGCGTGGCATGTGTCAAAGACTGCTGGTGCTGATCCATCTCGGTAAGCACGCGATCATAATCTTGGCTGTTCACCACAATGGTGACGTCGGCATGGTTTTTCGCCGCTGAGCGCACCATGGTTGGGCCGCCGATATCGATATTCTCGATGGCTTGCTCGCGTGTGCAATCTGGGTTAGCAACGGTTTGTGCGAACGGGTAGAGATTCACCACCACCATATCAATCGGTGCGATTTGATGCTGTTCCATCACCGCATCGTCTTGACCGCGTCGGCCCAAAATGCCGCCGTGAATTTTCGGGTGGAGGGTTTTCACGCGGCCATCCATCATTTCTGGGAAGCCGGTATGCTCGGAGACTTCGGTGACCGCGAGGCCGTTTTCTGCGAGTAAACGGGCAGTACCGCCGGTCGATAGCAGTTCGACACCGCGTTGGGCGAGTGCTTGGGCAAACTCGACCACACCGGTTTTATCAGACACGCTGATTAACGCGCGACGAATAGGACGCAGATTTTCCATGGCTTAGTTCTCTTCACTGACAGATTGAATGCTTATCAAAGCCCATCGTGTCTATTAACACGGATGAGCTTTATTAAACCGCCAATTGTCAAAGCGGCGACATTCTATCTGATTTTGTTTGCGCAATCGATTGCTATTTGCTGATGGCGACATTTTTATTGTTTTTGTCCGGCTGCTGTTGCTCGCCTTCATGCAACGCTGGTCATAAGAGCTCGCCTTTGCTACAAAAAGAAGGTTCATCCAACATGAAAAGGAGCGGTGATGACCAAGTTGCTGCAAATCGGTGAGCTTGCCAAGCACTGTGGTGTCTCCACCGATACGCTGCGTTTTTATGAAAAATCAGGCTTGCTAGCACCGAGTGCGCGCACAGAGGGTGGATACCGGCTTTATGCTGATGATGCCATCAGCCAAGTAATGTTCATTTTGCGCGGTAAAGAAATGGGGTTATCGCTTGATGAAATTCACGAGCTGTCTGACATTCGCGAAGAAGCGACGTTACACACCTGTGCAGAAGTCAAAGGGATCACCCAGCGGCGCCTGAATGAGGTCTCAGAGAAGATAGCCGCACTTGAGCGGGTCAAGCATGCACTGACACGTTTAAATGCCGCCTGCTGCGGTATGGACGACGATGACGCGACCCATTGCTCAATATTAGAAACCCTAGCGGACAGCGAAGATTCCAACTCATGCTGTTAAGGGAAGGTGCGTTGCACCATCAGAGAAAACAAAAACGGGCTAACCGATTGACGGCTAGCCCGTTTTATAACAGCCAAACCAATGATTGATTAGTTCATGCCGTATTTTTTCAGTTTCTTACGCAATGTACCGCGGTTGATGCCCATCATGGTGGCTGCGCGGGTTTGGTTACCGCGGGTGTATTGCATGATGGTATCCAGCAGTGGCTGCTCAACTTCTGCGAGGACAAGCTCATACAGATCGTTGACTTCCTGGCCATTCAATTGCGCTAGGTAGTTCTTCAGGGATGCTTTTACAGAGTCACGAAGTGGCTTTTGCGTAATTTGATCTTGTGAAGTTACAGTCGTTACTGTCAATGCTTCGGAAGTCAGGTTTTGTTCGAACATATTCTGTCAGCTCTTCTCGTATTTATGCAACGTTGTCGAAGTAGCCTTGCAGCGCATCGATCTGCTGTTGTGCATCTTCGATTGCGTTGAAGGTTCGGCGAAAATCGCCAATTTGATCATGCTCTTTCAGGTACCAACCCACGTGCTTACGGGCGATACGTAATCCTTTGAGCTCCCCATAAAAGTGATGAAGCTCTTGAACATGACCCAACAAAATCGTCCTAACCTCTTCTAGTGAAGGGGCAGGCAGGTACTCACCAGTGGTGAGATAGTGGTGGATTTCGCGAAAAATCCACGGGCGTCCTTGAGCAGGACGACCAATCATCAATGCATCAGCACCTGTGTAATCCAGCACATAACGTGCTTTTTCCGGAGAATCAATGTCGCCATTGGCTATCACCGGGATCGACACAGCCGCTTTGGCTGCTTTAATGCTGTCGTACTCCGCTTCCCCTTTGTACATACAGGCGCGCGTGCGGCCATGCAGGGCAAGGGCTTGGATACCACAATCTTCCGCCATCCGGGCGATCTCTACACAGTTCTTATTGTCCGGGTCCCAACCTGTACGGGTTTTCAATGTCACCGGCACATCCACCGCGTTTACCGTGGCTTTGAGGATTTGCTCAATGAGGTCCGGTCGCGTTAGCAAGGCAGAGCCGGCTAACTTCTTATTGACCTTTTTCACTGGGCAACCCATGTTGATGTCGATGACTTGTGCCCCGTTTTCGACACAAAAGCGGGCCGCCTCGGCCATTAGCTCTGGCTCGGCACCGGCGATCTGAACCGAACGAAGGCCAGACTCGTCAATATGAACCATGCGCTTTTGCGATTTGTTCGTTCGCCATAAGGCTGGATTAGACGACATCATTTCACTGACAGCCATGCCTGCGCCGTGCGCAAGACATAACTCACGAAAAGGTCGGTCCGTGACACCTGCCATTGGGGCAACGATCAACGGGACATCCAGGTTATAAGGTCCGATACGCAAAAGCTCTAAATCCTCTGTCAGCCGCTCTGAGTCAGCAAGGGCGCGCATTTTACGCATTTTTGACGCGTCTGAAAAGGACAATATTTGAGCATTGATGGCTTGATTTTTACAGCACTTTTTGTATCAGTCGCGTTTCGCTGATTAATCAAGCATTTCGAGTAGCACGTCAACAATGACTTACCGACCTTGTTAAGGGTACGGTAAGCTGTTTGTACGACGATGTGAACGATTAAGCGGGTAACTGACCGCTAATTCGGCACCATTCTTCACGCACTACGATCGGGTCGATAGTGAGGCTGTCGCGGTAGTGATTGGCAACGTCTTCAGCTTGGGTATCGAGGACACCAGACATCGCTAATTGGCCGCCAGGTTTGATGAGTCCTTTGATCACGCCAGACAGCTCACGGAGTGGACCGGCCAGAATATTGGCCACCACCACATCGGCTTGGAGATCGGCCGGTTGGTCTTTAGGCAAATACAAGTGCAGTTGGTCGGCGACACTGTTGCGCTCTGCGTTATCTTTGGACGCCAGTAGAGCTTGAGGATCGATATCAATGCCAATCACACGCTCGGCACCGAGTTTGATGGCAGCAATCGCAAGGATCCCAGAGCCACAACCGAAGTCGATTACCGTTTTACCGCTGAGGTCGAGTCCGTCGAGCCACTCGAGGCAAAGCGCGGTGGTCGGGTGTGATCCTGTGCCAAAGGCGAGGCCTGGGTCGAGCATCACGTTGACGGCATTATCATCAGGGACTTCACACCAAGTTGGGCAGATCCATAAGCGCTCACCAAACTGCATTGGCTTGAAGTTATCCATCCAAGCGCGTTCCCAGTCTTTATCCTCAAGCTGTTCGATCTTGTGGGCAAAGTTGTCCGCCAACAATGGGCTTGCGTTTAACACTGCCAACACGGTCGACATGTCCGCTTGGGCGTCGTATAACGCCATGATGTCGGTTTCGCCCCACAGACGGGTTTCACCAGGCAAAGGTTCAAAAACAGGCGTGTCTTTGGCATCTAAAAAGGTGACGGAAAGGGCGCCCGCTTCTTCCATTAGTAGGTCGCCAATGGCTTCTGCATTTTCAGCAGTTGCATTTAGTTTTAATTGGATCCAAGGCATGGTGAATCTCGAGTTGATCAACGAATGACGATGATTTTATCAGATCCGTGTTGTGTATGCCGTAAACAAAAACGACCTACGAGGATGTAGGTCGTTTTACGTCTATCCGTTTTCAAAAGCAGATTAAGACAATCCGAGTTTCTTCTCGAGATAGTGAATGTTGGCACCACCGTGTTGGAAGTGCTCATCGTTCATAATATCGATTTGCAGCGGGATATTGGTTTTAATGCCATCAATCACGGTTTCGGCCAGCGCATTGCGCATGCGAGCAATAGCAACATCGCGATTCTCACCGTAACAAATCAGCTTACCAATCATGGAGTCATAGTGAGAGGGAACACGGTAGCCCGCATAAACATGTGACTCCCAACGCACACCCATACCGCCTGGTGAGTGGAAACGCTCGATTTTACCCGGGCTTGGAATAAAGCGCTCTGGGTCTTCGGCATTAATACGACATTCGACGGCATGGCCGCGAATACGAATGTCATCTTGGGTAAACGACAGAGGCTGACCCGCTGCAATGCGCAGTTGCTCTTTGACCAGATCAACACCGGTAACCATTTCGGTGACAGGGTGTTCAACTTGGATACGGGTGTTCATCTCGATAAAGAAGAACTCGCCGTTTTCGTACAAGAATTCAAAGGTACCTGCGCCGCGATAACCGATTTCGATACAGGCACGGCAGCAACGCTCGCCGATAAACTTACGCATTTCAGCGGTAATACCCGGCGCTGGCGCTTCTTCAACCACCTTTTGATGACGGCGTTGCATCGAGCAATCACGCTCACCGAGATGAATGGCGCCACCTTGGCCGTCCGCCAAGACTTGCACTTCGACGTGGCGTGGGTTCTCAAGGAATTTCTCCATGTACACCATGTCGTTGCTAAACGCGGCTTTGGCTTCGGCGCGGGTCATCGCAATGGCATCCACCAGTTCGGCTTCAGAGCGAACCACACGCATACCACGGCCACCGCCGCCGCCTGACGCTTTGATGATCACCGGGTAGCCAATACGTTTGGCGATGGTTTTGTTCTTTTCCTGATCGCTACCCAATGGGCCGTCAGAGCCAGGGACACAAGGGACGCCTGCTTTTTTCATCGCTTCGATTGCAGAGACCTTGTCACCCATCAGACGAATAGTTTCGGCTTTGGGGCCGACAAAGACAAAGCCAGAGCGCTCTACTTGCTCAGCAAAATCGGCGTTTTCCGACAGGAAGCCATAACCTGGGTGAATCGCCACCGCGCCGGTGATTTCAGCGGCGCTGATGATACGAGGAATATTTAGGTAGCTTTGGTTGCTCGGCGCTGGGCCGATACAAACCGTTTCATCCGCTAACAGGACGTGCTTTAAATCGCGGTCTGCAGTGGAGTGTACCGCCACCGTTTTAATGCCGAGTTCTTTACAAGCACGCAAGATCCGCAGCGCGATTTCACCGCGGTTGGCGATAACAATTTTATCTAACATACGGCCCTCGCTTATTCGATGATTACGAGTGGTTCGTCGAACTCAACTGGCTGGCCGTCTTCACACAGAATCGCTTTTACCACACCGCTCTTATCTGCTTGGATCTGGTTCATCATCTTCATTGCTTCAACGATACACAAGGCATCACCTGCATTGACTTGGCTGCCAACTTCAACAAACGGTGCTGCATCTGGGCTTGGCGCGCGATAGAAAGTACCCACCATTGGCGAAAGAACTTGGTGACCCGTCGGCTCTGGTGCGCTTGCCGGCGCTGCGGCTGGCGCTTCTGCGGCCGTTGCTGCTGGAGCGGCAGGCGCAGGGGCTGGCATGGCATACTGTGGTGCAGCAAACTGAGGCGCGGCAGGTGACGAACGGCTGATACGTACCGACTCTTCGCCCTCAGAAATTTCGAGCTCAGCAATGCCTGACTCTTCAACCAGTTCGATCAATTTTTTGATTTTACGGATATCCATGGTGTCGTCTCTTCTTGTGTTTGTTTTACTGAGCTGCAAACGCCAAATGGCGCGCAGCTGCCGTTAATGCGAATTCGTAGCCATCTGCTCCCAACCCACAAATTACACCGACAGCCTTGTCAGAGAGGTAGGAATGATGACGGAAGGGTTCTCGAGCATGCACATTGGAAAGGTGCACCTCGATAAACGGGATCCCAACACCGAGCAACGCGTCGCGCAGGGCGACGGAGGTGTGCGTAAAAGCGGCAGGATTGATAATGATAAAATCCACCTCACCCATGGCTTGGTGAATGGCATCGATCAGGTTGGCTTCACTGTTGGATTGTAAGTGCTCAAGGTGAAGCCCTAAGGTTGCCGCTTGGGCATGCAACGCGGCGACGATTTGATCGAGCGTTTGGCTACCGTAATGATCGGGTTCACGTTGGCCTAGCAAATTGAGGTTTGGGCCATTTAAGACTAAAACACGGTTATTTGTAGACATCTTGACGCTTACTTCTCCTATTTGCTGTCAATGAGCAGCATTTTGTGGATTCCAGCCTGATGGCATGCTGAATGGGCTTCAAGCACGCCGATTTGTCCTTAGCGGGCTCAATTATAGAGAATTCACCGCAAATCGCAGCAAAATACTGGTCTAATCAGCACACTTTCCCTTTATGGTGTAGCAAAAACTGTCGCGATTGTCGATTGCTGCACTGTCAAGGTTGTGTGTTTTTTATCGACAATAAGGATAGGAGTGGTGTGTGCCCAGACAGTTCAGTGGTACAGATCATAAAAACAAAAAAAGCCGCCCGTAGGCGGCAAAGGTTGCTAAGCAATCGTGTCATTGCGCTATACCACGTTTTCTTTCTCGGCAATGAGCTTATCGACCACACTCGGATCGGCCAGCGTTGAGGTGTCGCCAAGGCTACCGGTATCACCGGTGGCGATTTTGCGCAGAATACGGCGCATGATTTTTCCAGAGCGAGTTTTGGGTAAGGCGTCGGTCCAATGGATAAAATCGGGCGTCGCAATAGGGCCAATCTCTTTGCGTACCCACTCTTTCACCTCTTTATGCAGCTCGGCGCTGGGCACCTCACCGGCGTTCAGAGTGATGTAGGCATAAATCGCTTGGCCTTTGATGTCGTGTGGCACACCCACGATGGCGGCTTCGGCAATTTTATCAAAGGCCACTAACGCGGATTCGATTTCTGCTGTCCCCATTCGGTGGCCGGATACGTTAAGGACATCATCGACACGACCTGTAATCCAGTAGTAGCCGTCCTCATCGCGACGCGCGCCGTCACCGGTAAAGTACATGCCCTTGAAGGTTGAGAAATACGTTTGCTCAAAGCGGTCGTGGTCGCCAAACACGGTACGCATTTGTCCCGGCCACGAGTCCAACATCACCAAATTCCCTTCAGCCGCACCGTCGACAATGTTGCCGACGTTATCGACCAATGCAGGTTGTACGCCAAAGAAGGGTCGGGTGGCAGAACCGGGTTTGAGGGCGGTCGCGCCGGGCAAGGGGGTGATCAATATGCCGCCGGTTTCTGTTTGCCACCACGTATCCACAATCGGGCTTTTCCGATTACCAATGGTGGTGTAGTACCACTCCCAGGCTTCCGGGTTAATGGGTTCACCCACCGAGCCCATAATGCGCAGCGAGCTACGTGTCGTTCCCTCAACGGCTTCATTGCCTTTGGCCATCAACGCGCGGATGGCGGTCGGTGCGGTGTATAAAATATTCACTTGGTGTTTATCAACCACTTCGCTCATACGTGCAGTGGATGGGTAGGTGGGCACGCCTTCAAATAAAATCGTCTTCGCGCCATTAGCTAGCGGGCCATAAATGAGATAGCTGTGGCCGGTGATCCAACCCACATCGGCGGTACACCAGAACACCTCGCCGTCTTGATAATCAAAAACGTATTTGAAGGTCATCGCGGCATACACGAGGTAGCCGCCTGTGGTATGTAGTACCCCTTTTGGCGTCCCGGTTGAGCCAGATGTATAGAGGATAAATAAAGGGTCTTCGGCATTCATTTCTTCGGGAGGGCAATCGGTTGATGCGTTTGCGGTGGCTTCATGCCACCACACGTCGCGACCTTCGTGCCAATCAACTTGTCCCCCTGTGCGTTTGAAAACCAGCACGTTATTGACTGACGTGACTTTGCTGTTGGCAAGGGCTTCATCGACGTTCTTTTTCAATGGCACTGCACGGCCGCCACGAACGCCTTCATCCGCGGTAACCACGACTTTAGCGTTGGAGTCGATAATACGTCCTGCCAGCGCTTCAGGTGAGAAACCGCCAAATACCACTGTGTGCACAGCGCCAATACGGGCACAAGCGAGCATCGCGACCGCGGCTTCCATGACCATCGGCATATAAAGACAGACTACATCGCCTTTTTTGACCCCATTGTCTTTAAGCGCATTAGCAAATTGGCACACCTGTTGGTGGAGCTGCTTGTAGGTCAGCATGGCATCGTCCTTTGGATCGTCTCCTTCCCAAATTAAGGCAACCTGATCGCCTTTGTCTTGCAGATGACGATCGATACAGTTGGCGGCCACATTCAAGGTACCATCTTCAAACCAACGAATATCGACGTGGCCGGTATCGAAAGAGGTATGTTTCACCTTGGTATAGGGTTTGATCCAATCAAGAATTTGCCCGTGTTCGCGCCAAAAGCCTTCGGGGTCGGTCACTGATTGCTGATAAAGCGCTTGGTAGGTGGCTTCATCCGCGTGTGCCTTTTGTGCAATTGAAGGCATGACGGGGTATACGTGACTATCGCTCATCCTGTTTCTCCTCGTGTCCGCGTAATCTCATGCGGCGCTTCCATGTCGTGAGATGTCAGGCTGTACCGCTGCCTGGCAAATGAAAACCATGCCCTTAAAGGTGTGATAGTTCGTGGGATCCGGCAATTAGACTTTAGGATGAGGCCATTGATTTATAAGTGGTTTGTGCGCTTATTGGACCATAGATTGGGGGATTGATCTCACTTTTTGTGCAATACGTGTCGTAAGGCAGGATCGCTGTTGGCTATTGCGAACGTAGCATAGGCATGTCGCCATATTGCAAGCGCACGTAAATCAAAGCGGCGGCGATGGTATCGTCCAGTGCATCATGACGGGCAGGCAAAGGGAGGTCTAAATGGCGACTGATCGCTTCCATACTGATGTCATGGTAGGCATTGGGCAGTAAACGCTCTAATTGACGTTGATAAATATCGCTAACTTCAATCACGGGATTGGGTAACGGAAAGCCTAAAAAACGCCGTGCGTAGCGATCTAAGATCGTTTTGTCGTAGCGAATATGATAGCCAACCAAAGGATGGTTATGGATGAAGGCGATTAACGTCGTCATGGCTTGCTCAGCGCTGACACCCTGTTCAAGATCTTGATGGCGCAACTGATGAATACGAACCGAGCCAGCGTTCAAGCTTTTTGGCGCCACTAAGGTCAAGGTGAGCGCTTGGCTGGTGAGTATTCGATTCCCTTGAATTGGAGTGGCGGCGATAGTAACGAGTTCTGCACGCTCTGGATCTAAGCTGGTGGTTTCGCAGTCGAGCGAGATCACTGTGCTGCGATCCGAGGGTAAGAAGAGCGCGCGGTAGGACGATGTCCGCAATCGGTAGCGGTACCATTGACGTGACAACCAGTTCACTCTAGTCCCTCACATGGTAGTGGTAGGCGAGGGATTCTTTGAATTTTTTTACCACGTGGAGGCCGTGGCGTAAAAGATCTCGCTCGCTGGAAGGAAGCGCAGAGACATCGATATAGTTACTCTGTTGCTCACCACTTAATTGTTGGCGTAACCGCAGTCGGATAAATAGCTTCAGCGCCTCGGCGAGATTCTCTGCCGTTTCTTCGGCCAGTGTCCCTATGTTAGCCAGCCTCTCAATCCGCTCAAAGGTATTGGTTTCGCTGACCCCTTTTTCTAGGCTCATGGTGCGAATGCCGTGCACAATCGGAAAGATGCCGCCTTTTTTGATGTCGAGCCCTTCTTTACCACTCTTTAATGAGCCAAACACCGTCAAAGGGACTTTGAACGCTAATGCCGGGCGCACAAAGGTATTTAAGGTCAGCATATTATCGGTGAGCGAGGCTTTAAGTGGCGTTTGAATCGCGTCGATAAGCTGGCTGTCGCCCGCAACAGGATGCGCATCGGCGAGAATGGCTAAATCCATCACGCTTTGATGATTAGCACTTTGCGCTAAGTTACGAATGGTTTGTTGCCATTGAGACGCGCTTTTCACCCACTTGGGATTGCTGACCATCACCTGCCCAGGGCAGGGCGGATAGCCGAGTAGATTTAAGGTATGTGAAAAGGCCTCCATCACGGTTTGGCACTCGGGCCAGGTGAGATCATTGGCCAAAATGAGTGCGTTATCTTGATCGGTTTTAAGTACTTGCTCGCCGCGCCCTTCCGAGCCCATCACCACCAAACAGCATTGCTGCTGATAGGGCTCGGGCACGATGAGGCGAAACGCTTTTTCCATGATTTGTTCATTCACGGTCGCGATGAGCTTCATCACAAAGCGGGTGTGAATACCGTTGTTAAACAGGGTATGAACCAATTTGCTTTGGCTATTTGCCGCTAACACCAGTTCATCGACGGTTTGTGCGCGCGCAATGCGTAAGTTGAGCACATGAGAATGGGTGGAGAATAAGCTCAATACTTGCGGCAGGTCGAGCGTGCCGACGGTCTGTTCCTGATCATCGACGACACGGACACGCTTCACTCGCTGACGCGTCATGGTGATCATGGCATGAAAGAGAAAGTCACCTCGCTCGACACTGATCACAGGGCGGGTAGCGATATTTCCCACCGGGACCGATTGATCATGGCCGTCGAGTACCAAGGCATGCAGCAGATTGGTGCGGGTAATAATGCCGCAACTTCCGTCCTCGTAATCGACCAAGGCGCAATCACAGCGTTGTGCTTTCATTTTTGCGGTGGCGTCCCTAAGAGGAACATCGGGGGTCACACGCAGCGCCGGTTGAATATTGGTGTCGTCAATGCGAGTGAGCATGAACTCGGCTAAGTTCTGTTGCTGGCGAGCCTGTGCGATTAACTGCTGACGACGCTGCAAGTTAGTATCAAAGTAAGCACTAAAATCTTGATTGGTATGATAAATGGCGAGGAACACGTCGGCCGGCAGTAAGTGACATAAGGTATCTTCTAGGGCGCGATATTGGTGCTTGGCGGTACCGTTTAATATCGCTGGGACATCAAATAGATCATCCGTGGTGTAGTGCGAAAAGGTTTCTTTGCCGTCTTCCGACACCTCTTCCACACTGCCTTTGATAATGATAAAGAGCTGATCGCCACTATCACCGGCGGCGAGCAGCGTATCACCACGTCGGAAGTAGGCAACGTCTATGGCTTGGCGGCATTGTTTGACTTGGGACGCCGTCAGGCAATCAAACGGTGCATGAGAGGTGTCAAACGGTTCAGGCATAATCGCACTCCCCACAATAATATTTCTAGTGTGTCGCACGTTATCTGTTCCGGCTAGCCGACTTTAGTCTAGCCAGTTGCGACGAAACCTAGGCGGAGATCAACGAAGTGATGAGGATATTCGCTGAGTAGGGCTTTTTTTCATGTCAAAGAGTTGAGACACTTAGCCGCGAATCTATCTTGATGTGAAGTAATGAAATGAGCTTGTCCCACTGTTCTCCTTTTCGTTGGCTGTCAGAGTACTTTGGCGGTTTCTTTTTCTCTTACGGTGTCTACTTGCCGTTTTGGGCGGTTTGGTTTGATTACATGGGGTTGCATGCCGGGGTGATTGGTACGCTGATTGGCTTGGGCTTTGCGACCCGTTGTGTGGCCAACTTAGTGTTTACTCCCAAAGTGCAGCGGGTGGAGTCGTTACTGCCTGCACTGCGTGGCTTAACCTTAATGGCGTTGTTGACCTGTGCGTTGCATCCTGTGATGGGTGCGAACATTGCGTGGCTCGCGTTGGTGACTGTGCTCTTTAATCTGGCGATTGGGCCATCGGTGCCTTTGTCCGACGCGTTAGCGAACTATTATGCGCGCCATCAGATTATCGACTATGGTCGAACACGCTTGTGGGGATCGATTGCTTTTATTGTCGGATCAAGTTTGACGGGATGGCTGGTGACCGAGGAAACCGCCGCGATTATCCCTTGGGTTGCGATTGGAGGCTTGTCGGCTTGCTTGCTGTTAACCTTACGTCGCCCGACAGTGATGCCGGAAAGTGAGCATGACGCGGCCCACAGTAAGGTGTCGATGCGCCAACTTTTTCGTGACCCTCACATCGTGGTATTCCTGCTGATCGCCTCCTTGCTACAAGGCAGTCATGCCGCGTATTACAGTTTTAGCGCTATCTATTGGAAGCATGCCGGTTACAGCGAGAGTATCGTGGGCTATTTGTGGAGTCTGGGTGTGGTCTCGGAAGTGGCGGTTTTTGCGCTGGGCGCACGTCTTTTTGGTGGGTGGTCTGCCAAAGCCTTGTTCCGTCTTGCCGCGCTCGGCGTGTTAGTGCGATGGGGGATCACTGGCTCGACGACAGCCTTGGCGCCAGTGATAATGGTGCAACTGCTCCACGGGATCACCTTTGCCGCCGCCCATTTGGGTGCCATGCAATACATTCAGCGCGAATGTGGGACGCGCCTTGTCGCGGTACAAGCCGCCTATAACGCCCTCCCCATGGGCGCGGTGGTTGCGGCGCTGACGGCAGCTAGCGGTTGGGTGTATGACTTTTCTCCAGCGTGGACCTTCTATGCGATGGCGTTGCTGGCACTGCCGGCGCTGTTACTGCCTTTGCATGAACCTCAGTACCAACAAGCAAGAAAGGCCCGCTTGCAGCAAAGTTAGCCACGAGGCCCACAAAGCCGAGACAGGAAGATTGAGCCGGTGTCTGTCGCGTGTTACACCCTTCTAGGCGGACGAAAAATACGCAGGGGTCAGGAAGGGAGTCATGACACAAGGCTGGGTAATTGTCTCGGTTTCACTATTGTACATGGGGACGCTGTTTGCCATCGCATGGTATGGCGACAGCCGCCCGCGTTGGCTACGAACGTGGCGCCCTTGGATCTATAGCCTTTCTATCGCGGTCTATTGTACCTCGTGGACTTTCTTCGGTACGGTCGGTCAAGCCTCTAGCTCGCCGTGGTCGTTTTTACCTATCTATTTAGCGCCCATTTTAGTGTTCACGCTGGGATGGCGCTTTCTCGCCCGCATGATCTTAATTGCCAAACGAGAGCACATCACTTCGATTGCCGACTTTATCGCGGCACGTTATGGCAAATCACAAGGATTGGCGGTAGCCGTCACTTTGATTGCAGTCATCGGTGTTCTGCCTTACATCGCGCTGCAGCTACGCGGTATCGCCATGGGGTTAGATGTGCTTTCGCCTGAGCTCGGAGCCAGCATTGGCTTAGAGCAGCCCCAAATAGCATGGTTGGTATGCATCTCGCTCGCGATGTTCACCGTGTTATTCGGCACACGCCATATCGATAGCACCGAGCACCATCGCGGTATGATGATGGCGATTGCGTTTGAATCGGTGATCAAACTGGTCGCGTTTTTGGGCATTGGCGTATTTGTGGTGGTGCTCTTGTTTCAAGCGCCGAGTTTGCCCATGAGTCTCGAAGAGTCCGGAGTGATCGGGCGGCCAGATATAGGCAATTTAATCATTCACACCTTACTGACGGCTGCAGCCATTATTTGTTTACCTCGTCAGTTTCATACCATGGTGGTGGAGAATACCCGTGCCAGCGACCTCAATACTGCCCGCAAAGTGTTCCCGACCTATTTGTTGCTGATGTTGGTATTCGTTTTGCCGCTCGCGTACGCCGGACAAATGCTGATCCCGGATGCCCCAGCGGATACGTATGTGATTCGTTTGCCCTTATCGGTGGGTGCCGAAGGCATGGCGTTATTGGCTTTCATGGGGGGCGCATCAGCGGCGAGTGGTATGGTCATTGTCTCGACCATTGCGCTGGCTATTATGGTTTCGAATGATCTGGTGTTACCCCTTTTGCTGCGGCGGATGAAGATGACGTCGCGTAATTTCACGCAGTTCTCTGGCCTTTTGCTCAACGTCCGTCGCGCCTTAATTTTTCTTATTCTTATTGCCGCTTGGGGCTTTTACCACCTGATTTTAACGGTGCCAACATTATCAGAAATTGGCTTTCTCTCTTTTGCGGCCATTGCGCAGTTTGCCCCCGCGATGATCGGTGCCTTGTATTGGCGCCAAGGTAATAAGAAAGGCGTGTATGCCGGCTTGGCGGTGGGGTTTAGCTTGTGGCTGATCACCATGATGACGCAAACCGGGATGCTTGCCGGCGATGGGCAGAGCAACCTGTTGATTTGGGTGATCACACCACCGGCGATTGCGCCTATTGCAACGCTAGATCCCATCGATTGGGGCTTGGCATTTAGTGTGTTAATGAACGCTGCCAGTTTTGTGGCCGTGTCACTGTTAACCCGACCGTCTTTGAGTGAGCGATTGCAAGCCGCCGCGTTTGTAGGCATGCCGCTACCAGAAAGTGAAGATGCACGCCTATACCAAAGCCGAGTCACGGTGGCAGAGCTGGAAATGCTCGCGGCCCGTTTTGTCGGCCGGCGGCGGATGCGTCAGGCATTTAGCCAATTTGCCGATCAACGTGGTGAAGACTTGATCCCGCAACAGCAGGCGAGTGCTCCCTTGATTCGCCATACCGAACGCGTGTTGGCGGGGGTGTTCGGGGCATCGTCTGCGCGGTTGGTGCTATCGTCTGCCTTACAAGGGCGAAATATGCAATTGGAAGAAATTGCCACCATTGTTGATGAAGCGTCTGAGTTGTTCGATTTCTCGCGCGGTTTGCTCCAAGGCGCGATTGAACATATCAATCAAGGGATCTCGGTGGTCGACAAACAGCTACGGCTGGTGGCGTGGAATCAGCGTTATATTGATATGTTTCAGTTTCCACCCGGATTGATTCAGGTGGGACGCCCGGTCGCTGATTTGATTCGCTTTAATGCCCAACGCGGACTCTGTGGACCGGGCGATCCGGAAGAGCATGTCGAGAAACGAGTCCATCATTTAACGCGTCGTCAGCCGCATACCTCCTCACGTGTGCACCCTGATGGACGGGTCATTGAGCTCCAAGGTAACCCCATGCCCGGCGGTGGCTTCGTGATGACCTTCACCGATATTACTGCGTTTCGCCAAGCGGAGGCGGCGCTTAAGCAATCCAATGAAACCTTGGAAGCACGAGTGACGGAGCGCACCCGTGAGCTTGAATCCCTCAATAGCCGGCTGATTGATGCCACCCGCAAGGCTGAATCCGCCTCACAGTCGAAAAGCCGTTTTCTCGCGGCGGTCAGTCACGATTTGATGCAGCCTTTGAATGCGGCACGCTTATTTGCCTCCTCGCTATCGGAGATTGCCCATAATGCCGACACGCAACGGATTGCTGGCCACATCGAAAGCGCACTGGAAGGGGCGGAGGATTTGATTGGTGACTTGCTGGATATCTCGCGATTAGAGTCGGGCAAGATGAAAGCGCGGATTGAACACTTTGCATTGAATGATGTACTCACGGCATTAGAAGCAGAGTTTGGCGTATTGGCCAACCAACAAGGCATGCGCTTTGATGTTCAACACTGTCAAGGCTGGGTACGTTCAGATAAAAAACTGCTCCGTCGCGTACTGCAAAACTTTTTGACCAATGCCTTTCGCTATAACCCGAGAGGACGGGTGTTATTGGGAGTACGTCGCGAAGAAAACCGATACCGTATTGAAGTGTGGGATGATGGTGACGGGATCCCGCATGATCGTCAGCAAGATATTTTCCAAGAATTTACTCGCCTTGACCGTCAAGGTACAGAGCAAGGGTTAGGGCTGGGACTTGCGATAGCGAGGGGGATCAGCCAGATCTTGCAGCAGCCGCTTGGGTTGCGCTCTTGGCCCGGCAAAGGCACGGTTTTTTCTATCTCGGTAGATCAAGGCACGCCCGAGGCCGTGGTGTCTGCCGAGCCGCGTTCACCCAGTGCTGTTTCGGCGAGTGCGCTAAAAGGATGCCGCGTGCTGTGTGTGGATAATGAAACCGATATTCTAACCGGTATGGCACAGTTGTTATCGCGCTGGGGGTGTGATGTGCGTTGTGCGCCTGATGTCAGTGGTGCCATGCAACAAATTGATGATGATTGGCACCCAGAGTTTGTGCTTAGTGACTACCATTTAGCTAATCAACAAACGGGATTGCAGGTCTTACAACAATGTCAGTTGCGTTTAGGGCGCTGTTTCCGTGGCGCGATTATCAGCGCAGATCGCAGTGCTGACATTCAACAGTCGGTCACTGGACTGGGGTTTGCTTACATTTCCAAGCCAGTCAAACCACTCAAACTTCGCGCCTTATTACAACAACGAGGACAGTAATGGATCCATTTAGTATTTCTCGTCTCGACACAGACATTGGCACGGTCCGAGTGGACGGTCGGTTTAATCCCGTGGATGGACATATCGACATCGACGATCTTGCCCATTTGGACAGTCATGGTTGGGCGGACGTGAACCATTGGCTGACAGAGCAGGCTTATGAGCATAAAGTCGCCACGATCTTGCACGCCATTCGTGGCTACTTAATCGGAAGTGATGCGTAGCAAAGGTAAAGGTTAGGACGCGTCCTGTGTTTTCTGATGCTCGCTGTAGAATGTTTTATGCTCAATAAAGGTGGTCGGTGCCTCAGCAAAGTAGTAGCTGCCATCCACACTCACCGCGAGACGAATTTGCGCTTGCGCATCGGTGGGGGCGGGAAGCGACACCTGCCAAGCCGTGCCGGTTTCATCTGTTGCTTGCATTGACTGTGGCTGAGGCTCAGTGCCTGTATGCGCCATGCTGATCCTCGCGCCTTCGAGGGGTAACGCGCTTGCTAAACGCAATGTTAGCCTATCATTCTGCACGCCGTCAGACTCTAATTTTAGCTTTATATCGCCATTTTCAAGCTGACAAAAGCCACTGGTGTAGCGACAATTTGAGCGCACCGCAAGCGGGTAACTTTGTCCTGACTGGGCCGCTTGAGGAGGCTCAGACACACTGGCATCGACCGAAAAATAGGCGATGATGGCTAAAACTGGTGCAACCAGCATCGCAATGACGACATGCTTGTTCGTTAATAATCGTGTGACCGTTGACATCAGGCCTCTCCTTGGCTGGAAGTAACCAACAGTATAAAAGCCCCCGTAGGGGCTTGATAGGTTAATACCGTATTAGTGTGATTGCGCATCGCCTGCGCCCGATGGCATGCGAACGTGTTCGACCAAATCTTGTACCTCTTGTGGGGTTTCTTTAGTCACGCGAGAAACGAGGATGGCTACCACAAAGTTACAGATTGCACCGACGGCACCAAAGGCATTGGGTTCAATCCCCAAGATCCAGTTGCTGCCAAGGCCTTCTAGGTATGTCCATTCAGGGATAAATAGGATCCCTTTGTGTTGGAACACATAGAATAGGGTGACACTGATCCCTGCAACCATCCCGGCGATCGCGCCTTCCTTGTTGATGGTCTTGGTAAAGATCCCCATCATCAGGACTGGGAAGATTGATGAGGCGGCGAGACCGAAGGCCAGTGCCACTGTCCCAGCGGCGAAGCCAGGTGGATTCAGTCCCAAATAGCCAGCACCGGCGATGGCTAATGCCATGGATATCCGGCTCGCCATGAGTTCGCCTTTTTCACTGATATTCGGGTTAACGACCCCTTTGATTAAGTCGTGGGATATTGCTGACGATATCGCAAGCAACAATCCCGCAGCAGTCGACAGTGCCGCAGCAAGACCACCGGCAGCCACTAGTGCAATGACCCAGTTAGGTAGCTTGGCAATTTCGGGGTTGGCGAGCACCATGATATCGCGGTCAACACGCAGCTCATTGGTCTCTGGGTCAGAGGTGTACTGAATTTTCTGGTCACCGTTTTTGTCTTCAAAACCGAGCAGGCCAGTGGTTTCCCAGTTTTTAAACCAGTCCGGACGCTCGTCGTACAGCAAATTATCACCATTAGGTAGATTGACGGTATCCATCAAGTTTAAGCGAGCCATCGCAGCGACGGCAGGTGCTGAGGTATACAAAATCGCGATAAAAAAGAGTGCCCAGCCAGCAGAGGTTCGCGCATCGCGCACCTTAGGGACGGTGAAAAAGCGGATAATAACGTGAGGTAGACCTGCGGTACCGATCATCAGTGACATGGTGTAGGCAAACATATTGAGCGTACTGCCACGCACCGCGGTAGTGTATTCGACAAAACCGAGCTCAGTGACCACTTGGTCGAGCCGATCGAGCAAATACTGATCCGTACCTGCCATGGTGCTACCCAGACCTAACTGCGGGAACGGGTTGCCGGTGAGCTTTAGCGAGATAAAAATAGCAGGGATCGTATACGCCAAAATAAGCACGCAATACTGAGCAATTTGGGTATAAGTAATGCCTTTCATCCCGCCCATCACGGAATACATGAAGACAATCACCATACCGATTAACAGCCCGGTGGAGTAATCGACTTCCAAGAAGCGTCCAAATGCGACCCCAACCCCTTTCATCTGACCGATAACATAAGTGACCGAAGCGATAATCAAGCAAACCACCGCCACGATACGCGCGGTTTTCGAATAAAAGCGCTCACCGACAAACTCGGGGACGGTAAACTTGCCAAATTTACGCAGGTAAGGCGCGAGGAGTAGGGCGAGCAGCACAAAGCCACCGGTCCAGCCCATCAAAAAGACCGAGCCGCCATACCCCATAAAGGCAATCAAACCGGCCATGGAGATGAAGGAGGCCGCTGACATCCAGTCGGCAGCGGTTGCCATCCCGTTTGCAACGGGGTTAACCCCACCGCCAGCCACATAAAACTCTTTGGTTGACCCTGCTCGAGCCCAGATCGCAATCCCGATATAGAGGGCGAACGTGAACCCGACAACAATGTAAGTAATGGTTCTTAAATCCATGCGTGTGTCCTCTTACTCGTCGTCTACACCGAACTCGCGATCGAGTTTGCGCATCTGTTTGGCATACACAAAAATGATGCCAAGGAAGGTATAAATTGACCCTTGTTGAGCGAACCAAAATCCCAACTTATAGCCTGCGATTTGAATCGTGTTGAGGGCATCCACGAATAAGATCCCAAAACCGAATGAGACAACAAACCAGACAATCAGCAAGCTGATCATCAGTTTTACGTTTCTCTCCCAGTAGGCTTTCGCGTGTTCCTTGCTTTGAAACGCCATCGCCATCTCCTTGTTTAACACGTTAATGGAATGTTACATGAAGACGATAGCAGTGGATGGGCAAAGCGACATTGCAACTTTAGTCGAGCCACAAGCGCGCCAATATGGCGAAAAGACAGGATTTTTGTGAGCTAGGTTGGGCTAGCTCGGGTTGAGCTAGCCACGACTTGCGCCAAAGGTCTAAGTCAGGTGATAAAACTTTTGGATCCCTTCGAGCAAATTAGCAACGGCGACGGAGGCGAGGATTAGCCCCATGACACGACTGACAATCGAGGCGCCGACATTACCGATCACTTTGTGTATTACATTGGCCCCGAGGAGTAAGACCAAGGTCGCGACTAAGACTAAGAGCATCACTCCGGCTGTAATGGCTTGCTCAGCAATGGCATAGCGATTGTTATCCGTGAGCATGACAATGGCCATCATCGCGCCGGGTGAGGCGATAGACGGCACTGCTAAGGGATACACCGCAGTTGCGGCTATCTCGGCCTTATCCACGTTTTCGCTGAGCATTTTGGCTTCTTGACTAGGCTTGCCTTCGCCGAAAATCATGGTTAAAGAAAATAACAGCAATACCAGCCCGCCTGCCGCTTGAAAGGCGGGCAAAGGGATTTGCATGGCTTCGAGTAAAATCTGGCCGACAATTAAGAAGAACAATAAAATCGCGAAAGCGATCGCTACCGCTTTCACTGCCACGCGGCGCTTTTGTTTGGGGGTCATGTGGCTGGTTTGCGACAGATAGATGGGCACGCTACCGATAGGATCGATCACGGCCCATAAAATCACGAATTGCGTAGCAAGAATACTTAACATAAGCGGCGCTCCAAGGTCGAGATGTGGCGCTAGCGTATCAAAGTTCGATATTCGATTGCTGCAATAAAATCACTGCTTGAGTACGATTTTTTACCCCGAGCTTGCGAAAAATCGCTGTCATGTGTGCTTTGATGGTGGCCTCGGAGACTACCAAGTCGTAAGCGATCTGCTTATTCAGCAAGCCATCGCAAAGCATACGTAGTACTTTGTATTGTTGCGGCGTTAAGGCGGCTAATTTGCTCGACAAGCATTCACTGTCGTCATCGTCACCTAAGTCATCAGGAAAGCAAGGAGTGCCCTCAAGGACTTGGGTTAACGATTGCACCAGCGTACGCATATCGCTGGATTTTGGGATAAAACCAAATGCGCCATGGGAGCGGACTTGGCGGATCACGCTGGGCTCTTCACTGGCGGAGACCACCACAATCGGCAGCGTCGGGTATTGGTGACGCAGGGCAATCAACCCCGACATGCCATTGGCGCCCGGCATTTTTAGATCCAGTAGCACTAAATCGACCTCGGCATCCCGTGCCAACAGATCGTTTAAACTATCCAGACTATCTGCTTCGAGTAGATTCGCGCCGCTGACCGCCATATGCACTGATTGAAATAAGGCATTTCGAAACAGCGGATGGTCGTCAGCGATCACAATGGTATGTTGCGCTTCCATGGTGTTTATGCCGCTCCCGTGTTTCTTTCAACGCTACCACTGGGTGTGCGGTTTATCAATTTTGTAACAAAGGAACTAAGAGATTGATCATTCCTCGCTTTTATCCCGAACCATGAGTCCGTGTTCAGAAAGATGGGAAAGAAATGTCTCGGGAGGTAAAAAGCCGGTAACGCGTGCGGTTTCATCCCGTTCACCACTGGGTAACCAAAAGTCGAGGGTGGGCAAACCCGCCACATTTTGGCGACGCATAAGGGCAAAATCTTCAGGACGATTATGGCTAAGGTTCACTTTAATCCGGTGCATGCGGTTAAGTTGCTGGGCCACGTCGGGATCGGTAAAGGTTTGTGTGGCGAACTGCTTACACGGAATGCACCAATCGGCGTAGTAATCGACAAAGGCGATTTTCTGACTCGCGGCTGCGTTGGCGAGCTCTGCATCAAGCGCTGTTTGGCTGTTGACGGTCACAAACGTTGGCGCCGCGACGGTATGCGATGCGTTTGCAGGAGTGGTGGCTTGCTGCGAGTGAACAATATAAAGCGCACTGGCGCCTAATGCGGCAATCAACGCCCCAGCCGTCAGTGCGAAGCGGCGACCCTGTCTCATACTTTTTCCTTTTCATGCTAATAGGATGAGTATACACAAATACCATGATCACACCGCATGGGTGTGCGACTGGATCAACTGACCGGGCGTCATACCAAACTGACGCTTAAATGCGGTGACGAAATTAGAGGGATGATGGTAGCCCGCCCAGTAAGCCGCTTCGCCAATTGACATTGCCTCATGCAGTAACTTTTCTTTGACCACCGCGAGCCGGCGGCGCCGAATGTAATCAGACACGGGCACGCCCAGATGGGTACGAAAACGACGCTGCAGTGTGCTGCGACTCAGGCCGCACGCCTGAGAGATGGTCGATAAGGTCAATGCGGTATGCAGTCTGGTCTCAATATACGCGACGGCTTTTGCGACTTGTGGTTCATGGGTGGTAGGGATGTGTTCGACAACAGGCTCAATGATCAGGTGAGCGGCTTGGTCACACAGATGCTTGATGATGGTGAGTGCATGTAGATGCTGGGTCAGGGGATCAGCCTCATGTTGCCGATTAATACTGGGCAATAAGGCGCGAATGGAGTCAAGTATGGAGGGACTCGGTTGCCAGCGTACACTGCCTAAATGATGGCGATGCAAGCCACTAAGCAGTGGCAAGGCTTGCTCGTCTGCATAGCCATTAAGCCATTCAGGTGACAGCAGTATATTCACTTTTTTCAGGTGGTTACCTTCAATTAAGCGACGGCGAAAGGTGCTATCACGACCCACGGAGACGGCAAGCGCTTGGGGCTGGTGGCGTGCATCACACCGATAGGTGTGGCCATCGTAGGCAAACTCCAGCATGCCTTCGAGGACTATCACTAGCGTGATCCCCAGATGGGCACGGTGGAGCACATTGGCATCACATAACTCATCGGTGATCCCGCCATCGATATGCAACCCTCCCGGGCATAAGGTATGTGAGAACTGCCCTCGCACCAGAGATTGCGTCCGTTGCGAGTGGTTAGCCATGATCTCGGCGTGACCCTCTGTGCTGGATTCTCGTTGTGTGCAAACAACAGACACGGGTGCTGCCATAGTGTTCCCCCTTAACTGCTGCATCAACGCGTTATGCATAAAAACTCTGCACATAAAAGCTCTGCGCATAAAAGCTTGATGCACGCGCATAACTCTTTTTTCTTCCTGAAAACCACTTAAACAGTAACATAAATGCGAATTAGTATCATTTAGTTATTTGGGTTACCCAAGAAGGAAATGAATTATGACGTTGTTACTTCCCGCCAAGGCGCGTCCGGCTTTGCTTGCGCTGAGCATTGCCAGTGCTTTGTGTCCCTCTGCGATGGCTGATAGCCCCGAAGGTGAACGCATAGAAACGGTGTCCGTGTGGGGCACAAAAGTGTCTAGCTCCTCCCGTTACCTGGGGGAGGCCGATCTTACCGTGAAGCAGCCCGATCACCTCTCTGACTTATTGCGTGATATTCCCGGTGTGGATGTGGGCGGCACGCACTCGCTCACCCAGCGCATTAATATCCGTGGCTTTACCGAACAAGATCTGGATATCACCGTCGATGGCGCCTCACAAGGCGGTAAAATGTTCCATCACATCAGCAACCTCACTTTAAATCCTGACATTTTGCAGCGTGTTGATGTCGCGGTGGGCGCATCGTCGATTCTCACCAGCGAGCTGGGGGGCGCGGTCGCGTTTGAAACCAAAGATCCGTACGATCTCTTGCGTGCGAATGAGACATTTGGGGCACGCCTAAGTGGGGGCTGGGGCAGTAACGATTACCAGCAAGGCTCGTTGACCGTTTATGGGTTGTTGAGTGATGAATGGGATGCGATGGCTTATATCAGCCGTTTTGATCGCGACAACTTTAAAGACGGCAATGGGCATCGTACCTTCGGCGGTGAAGGTGAGGTCACTAATGGCTTAGTGAAACTAGGTTGGGAGCCTGAGAGTGGGCATCGCTTTGAAGTCAGTTATGACAAGTACCGCGATAAGGGCGATTACCTGCCGCGTCCTGATATGGGCGTGAGCTTCAACCGCAATCGCACGGGCGAAATGACGCTGCCAGTGACCTACGATCGTGATACCGCGACGATCAACTATGAATACACGCCGTCACAAACCATCGAATTAAAAGCGCTGGCCTATTATAACCAGCTGTCACTCACCCGTGATGAAACCGAATTTGCGACCCACCCATTTCTGGCTGATCGCAAAGGCGTCAACGTGGCAGAAGACACGAATATTGGGGTAAAACTCAGTGTGTCGCAGCGTATTGGCGATCATCAGCTCGCGTACGGTGCGCACTATGAAAACCAAGACAACGACACCCAATTTGCCAAACCGGGTGTACAGATTTTGGAGTCGGCCGACAAGATTGCGCTGTATGTGGAAGACAAGATAGCGCTGACCTCACGCTTTTCTGTGACGCCAGCGGTACGTTATGACAGCTTTGATCGTCGAGCGACCAGCTCGAGTCAGCGTTACGATGATGTGTCGCTGGCGTTGGGTGCTGAGTTTGTCGCTAACGACTATCTCACCCTGTTTGCCAACAGTCGAGAGCTGCACAAAGCGCCGCCGTTGAATGAATCATTCACCACCACAGCACTAAGCGAAAGCGCGGATAAAGACTTGAAAGCCGAGCATGGCCGGACCGATGAAATTGGTGTGCGCCTCTCAAACGCAGCGGCGCAAAAAGACTACTTGTTAACCGCCAATCTGACGATATTTCGCACTGAGCTCGATGATGAAATTGTGGTAAGTAGTTACAAAGATGGCAGTGGTAACTGGGCTTATGAAACCACCAACCGTGGCGATGCCACCTATCGTGGCTTTGAGGCCAGTACCTATTGGGCATGGCAGCAGTGGACGGCGTCAGCCAGTTACAGTCGCACGGATGTGAGTTATTCAGAGGCGTATCAACTGGATCAAATTTTTGGTCGCGCTCGCCACCTCGGCGATACCCTTGCCTTGAATGCGGATTACGCGTTGAACAGCTGGGATGTGCTGCTGGGGTGGAACACCCAAATTCAGCGCTCGACCACTGTTCCTGATAGCAACTTGACCAAACCGGGCTACACAGTACACAACGTGTTCGCTCAGTGGCAACCGATGGCGGTAGACGGGTTCACTTTGACGGCTGGGGTCGACAACTTGTTTGACAGTCGCTATCGCTCGCATGCGTCAACCTCAGGTGAACGAGGCGCAGAAATCCTCGATTACGAGCCCGGCCGCAATATTAAATTGACGGCGTCTTATCAATTTTAACGCGATGAGGCTGGCATTCATGCCAGCCTACCAAGGAGAACGTATGCCTAGTATGACAACGATGATTGAGTCCGAGCATGCCCCGCGTTACTTGCAAACCTTGTGTCGTCACTTTGGTCGCAAAGTCGAGGCGAGCTGGGATGAGCAAACAGGACGCGTGCATTTCCCTGCGGGTGTGTGCGATATGCAGGTACAAGGGACCCAGTTGCGTGTTACATGCCATGCCGACGATGAGGCGAACTTAACCTTAGTGACTGAAACGGTCAGTAGCCACATCGAGATGTTTGCCCGCCGAGAAGCACTGCCCCATCAGTGGCAGTGCGTCGCCGACGCTTAGCTGCGTTTTTTTGCCCGCCCCTGCACGGCTTTAAAACGTGGATTGGTTTTGCAAATAACAAACATGCGCCCGCGACGACGGACAACCTGACAATCAGGGTGACGCTGGCGGGCGCTTTTCAGTGAGTTCACGACCTTCATGACGATTCCTTTTGACTGCGACCCACTTGGCCAAACTTGCGGGCGAAGTGTGCCGCGCGTCCTTCTTTGTTTGTGACCCGCTGTTTACCCGTGAACACCGGATGCGATGCACTGGAGACGTCGAGTGGAAAATAGGGATAGGTTTTACCGTCGTGCCATTCGATGGTACGTGATGTTTGCAAGGTTGAACCAACCATAAAATAGGTATCGACACTGGTGTCATGAAACACGACTTGTTGATACGGAGGGTGGATATCTTTTTTCACCGTGGAGTGCCTCTTGTCGTTGTATTTAATTGTTATGTTATATCATAACAATTAAATGTGAGGAAGCGGTGAATTGATCAATAACCCAACAGGCATTGGCGAAACAATCTGCGTTAAAGATCTCATTTTACGAACTTTTTGTTATGAAGGACGCAAAAGTGTTAGTTTTTATTACTTATATCAACACGCGTGTTACTGCTCACGGATAGCCTGTCATCCATGATGCTGCGCATGCGTGCACATCCCCTTCACGGAAGGCAAACATCATGATGATGCACAGACAAGGAACCGTCTCGACACTCATATCCCAATAACACTGGTTAACGTTGGCGACATTAGGGCGAAATGACAGACGATCATGGCGTTGGCTAGTAAGGAAATTGGGCCCAACTATCCAGAGTAGGAGAGCGTTATGTTTTTGGTTGAGTTTTTAGTAGTACTCAGCTGCATCTTGATTGGTGCCCGAATTGGCGGCATTGGTTTAGGTGTGATGGGCGGGGTTGGCCTCGCGATATTAAGTTTTGGGTTTGGTATGCAACCCACGCACCCACCGATTGATGTCATGCTGATGATCATGGCTGTTGTTGCCGCTGCGGCCAGTATGCAGGCAGCCGGTGGTCTCGATTTTCTGATTAAAATTGCCACGGGCATTTTGCGTAAAAACCCGCGTCACATTACCTTTATTGCCCCCTTAGTGACCTATGTCTTTACCATGATGGCGGGGACAGGACACGTTGCTTATTCCGTGTTGCCTGTGATTGCGGAAGTGAGCCGCCGTAGTGGCATTCGCCCAGCACGCCCATTAAGTATGGCGGTTATCGCCTCGCAATTTGCGATTGTGGCCAGCCCCATCGCTGCTGCTGTGGTGGCCTGCGTGGCCTTTTTAGAGCCACAAGGGATTACGCTCACCGATGTGCTGTCAGTGACCATTCCCAGTACCTTCATTGGTCTTGCGCTTGCGTGTGTGATCGTCAATAAGCTTGGCAAAGAGCTTAAAGACGATCCTGAGTACCAACGCCGCCTTCAAGACCCCGCATTTCGCGCAGAAATGGAAGCATCGTCGACCGTGGAAGAGGTCGAGGTGACGCCGGAAGCGAAAAAATCGGTGACCTTATTTTTACTCGGGGCCATTACCGTGGTGCTAATGGGGGCGTTTCCTTCGTTGCGCCCAGCCTTTGATGGTGTGCCTCTTGGCATGGCGCATACCATTGAAATTGTGATGCTGTCAGTCGGTGCACTGATCATCTTGACCTGTAAACCGGATGGAAATGCGATTAGCCAAGGTTCGGTGTTTCATGCGGGTATGCGTGCCATTGTCGCTATCTTTGGTATTGCGTGGCTGGGTGATACCTTGATTGGTGGGCATGCGGATATGGTAAAAGACGCCGTGTCTGGCTTGGTTGAGGTGGCGCCTTGGACGTTCGCCTTTGCCTTGTTTGCGTTATCGGTCATGGTGAATAGCCAAGGTGCAACAACGGCTGTGCTGGTGCCAGTAGCGATTACACTGGGTCTGCCACCCTCAATTATCATCGCGACCTTTGTGGCGGTAAATGGTTACTTCTTTATCCCCAATTATGGCCCTATCATTGCTTCTATTGATTTTGACCGAACAGGGACAACTCAGATTGGTAAATATGTGTTCAACCACAGCTTTATGGTGCCGGGGTTGCTCAGTATGGTCTTCAGTATTGCCTGCGGTTTGTTACTCACTCAGGTGCTGTAAGCCAATAGAAAGACAGGCGAATAAAAAAGGGCGCATTGAGCGCCCTTGTTGATCAGATAACCGTTATCCTCTTAGGCGTTAAAGCGTTTACCGCGATACTTGGGATGCATCAGGTTGTCGACGGAGAAGATGTCTTCAAGTTCTTCTTCGGTCATTAACCCGCGTTCTAGCACTACTTCTTTCACGCTCTTTCCTGTCTCAGCACAAATCTTGCCGACAATATCGCCCTCGTGGTGGCCGATAAAGGGGTTGAGATAAGTGATAATGCCAATCGAGTTGTGCACATAGTGCTCGCACACGTCTTGGTTGACGGTAATCCCGCTCACGCACTTCTCACCCAAGTTCCGGCAGCCATTCGCCAGAATGGAAATAGACTCAAACAGTGCCTGCCCAATCACGGGCTCCATCACGTTAAGCTGAAGTTGGCCGGCTTCGGCGGCAAACGTAATGGTGGTATCGTTGCCCATCACCTTAAAGCACACTTGGTTGACTACCTCGGGGATCACTGGGTTAACCTTGGCGGGCATGATGGATGAACCTGCCTGCATTTCTGGTAGGTTAATCTCATTGAGTCCCGCACGTGGGCCCGAGGAGAGCAGGCGCAAGTCGTTGCAGATCTTCGATAGTTTCACCGCCAAGCGTTTCAGCGCGCCATGGACCATGACGTACGCGCCACAGTCTGAGGTGGCTTCAATCAAATCTTCGGCCGGGATACATGGCAGACCTGTGATCTCAGCTAGGTGTTTTACCGCCAATTGCTGATAGCCTTCTGCGGCATTCAACTTGGTGCCAATCGCGGTCGCGCCGAGGTTAACTTCGAGCAGCAGTGCGGCGGTATATTTGATGTTTTTAATCTCTTCACGCAGTAGTACCGAAAAGGCTTTGAACTCTTGTCCGACCGTCATCGGTACTGCGTCTTGCAGCTGGGTGCGGCCCATCTTCAGTACGTGAGAGTAAGTCTCCGCTTTTTTGTTGAATTCGTTTTGCAGATAATCAATCGCATCCATCAATTTGAGAATGCTGTTGTAGACTGCAATTCGGAAGCCGGTGGGGTACGCACAGTTGGTCGATTGGCTCTTATTGACGTGATCGTTGGGGTTAATCACATCATAGTCACCTTTCTCATGCCCCATTAGTTCAAGCGCAAGGTTGGCAATCACCTCGTTAGCATTCATGTTCACTGAGGTGCCTGCGCCGCCTTGGAAGACATCCGAAGGGAACTGATCCATGCATTTACCCGTTTCCAAAATCTGGTCACAGGCTTTGATAATGTAGTCACCGACATCAGAGGGGATCACGCCGAGTTCTTGGTTTGCCATCGCGGCGGCTTTTTTGGTGTAAACCATGCCGCGTACGAAATCGGGAATGTCTGAAATACGGGTACTTGAGATAGTAAAGTTCTCAATGGCGCGCAAGGTGTGAATACCGTAATACGCATCGGCTGGAACAGCGCGTTGACCGAGTAAGTCTTCTTCAAGGCGGGTTGCAGTAGTCAGCGTAGGGGTATCATTGGGTGTAATAATCGTCTGAGACATGTGTTGGCCTTAACATCAAAGTTATTATAATGATTAAAACGTCGCCACAAATTTTGCTGTAGAATCCATTCCTCAGAGATTTTGGCTGGATGTATCGTCTCTTACATCCTTTCGCCGCTATTAGAGCATATGATGCGGTGAAAAGGGCTGACACCGGTCACAGCACTAAGAGGAGGTGATAACAAAATGCGCTTTCTTGCCGCGAGATTCAAGCAGTAAATCCACTTTCCCGATTCGGCTTTTGCGTGATTTTGATGTTAGGATGAAAAGTGAATTTCCAGTGCGAGGTGAACCGTGTTTCCAGTTTTATTACTGCTATTTATTTTGGTGCCAGTGATCGAAATTGGCCTGTTTATTCAGGTTGGTGGCTGGCTGGGGCTGTGGCCCACACTGGCACTGGTTTTGATTACCGCGTTTGTCGGTGCGTCTTTGGTGCGAAGCCAAGGCATTATGACCTTGGCTTCGGTGCAAGACAGGCTCAACCGAGGGGAATTACCCGCTCAGCAAATCCTTGAAGGCGTGATGTTGGCTGTCGCTGGCGTGCTGCTGTTAACGCCAGGTTTTATGACCGATGCGATGGGGATGTTGGTGCTTTTACCTGGGCCGCGAGCCGCGCTCGCCAAACAAGTGATGAAGCGCGTCACTGTGTCTCAAGCAGGCTTTAGCCAAGGTAGCTTCCATCAAGGGGGCAATGCGCAAGGTCCTTTTGGTGAGGATCCTTTCCGTCGCGGAGGCCGTGGTGAGGATGGCAATACCTTTGAGGGGGAATATGAGCGCAAAGATGACGATGATGACCATCGCCTGCGCTAAGCCATTTCGGGATTAAGCCCAGCCAAAAGGCCGCATGAAGATGCGGCCTTTTTCGATCATGGCGTCAGCTTACTCGCTGAGCTCGGGGCGCTGACGGTATTGGTCGAGTGATGCTGGGTTATCCAGTGCGCTTAACTGTGCCACGTCTTGGCCATGAACCACATCGCGCACCGCCAGCTCAGCCAGTTTCCCTGACTTTGTGCGTGGAATATCGCTCACCTCGGCAATCACGGCGGGAACATGACGCGGCGTGCACTGGGTACGGATGGTTTTTTTGATGGCTTGCTTGAGTGGCTCATCCAGTGTCACGCCGGCGGCGAGTTTGACGAATAGCACCACGCGGACATCATTTTGCCATTGCTGGCCGATGACCACTGAATCCATGATCTCGCTAAGCTGATTCACATGGCGATAGATTTCTGCCGTGCCAATTCGCACCCCGCCTGGATTCAATACCGCATCAGACCGACCATAAAACACCATGCCACCTTGTGCGGTCAGGCGCACATAGTCACCATGAAACCAGATATCATCAATCTTGTTCCAATAGGCGTTGTGATAGCGACTGCCATCGGTATCGTGCCAAAAGCCAACCGGCTGGTTGGGGAAGCTATTACAACACACCAGCTCCCCTTTCTGCTCCTCGACCGCTTGGCCTTGGGCGTTAAACACTTGCACATCCAGCGCCAAGCCCCGCTTTTGGCTTTCACCGCGATAAACCGGTGATAGTGGGCTGCCAAGAACAAAACAGCCACAAATGTCGGTGCCACCCGCAATCGAGCTTAATTGCAGATCAGACTTTATTTTTTGATAGACATAATCAAACTGTTCGGGCGCAAGTACCGAGCCGGTCGAACACAGGACGCGTAGCGACGTCAGCGAGTAATCATCTTTCGGTGCCACCCCTTGTTTTTCCAATGCTTCTAAGTATTTCGCCGCCGTACCAAAAAGGGTGAGCTGGTGCTGCTCGGCCAGTCGCCAAAGTACCCCCGCATCGGGATAAAACGGCGAGCCATCATAAAGCACCAAGGTCGCGCCGCTTGCCAAGGCACTGACCTGCCAATTCCACATCATCCAGCCGCAGGTGGTGAAGTAGAAAAAGCGATCGCCGGGGCGCACATCCGAATGGAGCTGATGCTCTTTCAAATGATTGAGCAATATTCCCCCCACTGAATGGATAATGCACTTGGGCTTGCCCGTGGTGCCGGAAGAGTACAGCACAAACAGTGGGGCATTGAACGCCACGCGGGTAAAGCGAAGCGGCGGCGCGTCGTGGGCTAATAAATCTTGCCAATTATCCACGCCAGCGGGTAAAGAAGGTCGCTCGCCATCAAAAGGGATCACCACGAGGCGCTCAATGGCCGGTACCTTATCCACTACTTGCTGTGCTTTATTCAGGCAGTCATAGGTTTTGCCGTTGTAGTGGTAATGATCGGTGGTAAACAGCACTTTGGGCTCGGTTTGGCCAAAACGGTCCAACACACTGTCGACGCCAAAGTCCGGTGAGGTTGAGGTCCAAATCGCGCCCAACGCCGCGGTGGCAAGCATCGCAATCACGGTTTCAGGCAGGTTAGGTAAATAGCCCGCAACCACATCGCCCGGCTGAACACCTTGCGTCTCTAAGTAGTGACGGATGGCCGCGACCTGATCGACGAGATCACGCCAAGTGAGGATTCGTGCTACCTCATGCTCACCGCTAAAAATCATCGCCGGTTGGTCGGCATATTGCTCTGCGTACTTGAGCAGGTTTTCGGCATAGTTGAGGCGCGCGGAGGGAAACCAGTGGCTATCACGATTAGGGTGCTCGGGGTCGATATCGCACACACTATCGCCCGGATCGCCGATCACGCCAGCAAATTGCCATAACTGTTGCCAAAAATCGCCGCTTTGACGTACTGACCAGGCATAAAGATCGTCATAACCACTTAGTTGGGTGTCGTGAGTCTGATTCACGGCACGGATAAACGCGGCGAGTAACGTATGGGTTTGACGTTCCTTATCCGGCGCCCACAACAATCCGTCTTTCATGTTCTCTCCTTAGCTCTTATCAGGGTGTGCCTGTATAAATGCATCCAGCGTTTGGCACTGTGCTTCAATGCGCGTCAAAGTTGGGTAGGCCGTTAAATCAAACGCAAATCGGCGTGCATTAAACAGCTGCGCGACCAAACAAATATCGGCCAAATTAGGCGCTTCTCCACCGATAAAGGGGCTGTCTAATCCCTGTAGTTTGGCTTCCAAGCCATCGAACCCTTGTTTTAGCCAATGGTGATACCAAGTGATTTTGTCATCATCACTGTGGCCAAAGGGGCCGGTTAAGTATTGCAGAACCCGTAAGTTATTGAGTGGATGCACATCACAGGCAATATCGAGCGCCAGAGATCGGCACTGGGCTTTTTGCACTGGATCACTGGGGAGCAGTTTTACCTGCGGATAGCGCTCATCGAGGTATTCGATAATGGCGAGCGATTGGCTCAAGGTGACATCGCCATCGACCAAGGTAGGCACTAAACCGGCGGGATTGAGCGAACGATAGGCGTCGCTGTGCTGGTGTTTATCCAGCAAAGACACGGTTTCTCGTTGGTAGGAGAGGCCTTTAAGGCCAAGGGCGATGCGGACGCGGTAGGCCGCGGTCGACTTACTGTAATCATAAAGCAGCATACAAGCTCCTAGACGGCATCAACGTCACGCGCGCCTAGAGGTACTAGGCGCGCATCAAGGTTATTCTGCGATGTAACGGGTCACGGTTTGCTCAATGGCGCCGAAAATAGACGCATCTTGGCTGTCGCGCATATCGATGGTGACGCTATCGCCAAAGGTCATAAACGGGGTTTTTGCCTCGCCTTGGTCGATAATTTCCAGCATGCGCTTTTCGGCTAAGCAGCAAGAGCCTTTACTGCGATCGGTATTGGACACGGTGCCGGAGCCAATAATGGTCCCGGCACTGACATGACGGCTTTTCGCTACATGGGCGACCAGTTCGGCAAAATCAAAGGTCATATCGACACCGGCGTCGGGCGAGCCAAACCAGTCGCCATTCAGAGTGACATGCATCGGCAAGTGGACTTTATGGTCGCGCCAGTGATCGCCCAGCTCATCGGGGGTAACCGCCACCGGTGAAAATGCAGAGGCGGGCTTAGATTGGAAAAAACCGAACCCTTTGGCAAGCTCGCCGGGGATCAGGTTGCGCAGAGAAACATCGTTGACCAGCATCAGCAATTTAATGTGTTGGCCGGCTTTGTCAGCGCTTAGGTGCATGGGCACATCATCGGTGACGACGGCAAGCTCGGCTTCAAAGTCACAGCCCCACGCATCATCGACCAATTCAATCTCGTCACGTGGGCCGAGAAAGCCATCAGACATGCCTTGGTACATCAATGGGTCAGTCCAAAAACTCTCAGGCATTTGTGCGCCGCGTGCTTTGCGCACCAGTTCAACGTGGTTAACGTAGGCGCTACCATCCGCCCACTGATAGGCGCGGGGCAGTGGTGAGTCGCAGACGCTTGGGTCAAAGGCAAAGGACTCACTGACTTGGTTGTCATTGAGCGCGTCGTAGCGCTGAGTCAGTTTGGGCGCCAGTGTCGCCCAATGATCGAGTGCCGCTTGTAGTGTGGGTGCAATATCGTCGGCGTGGACGGCGCGAGTAAGGTCACGAGAGACCAAAATCAATTTGCCATCACGTCCGTGTTTGAGTGAAGCCAGTTTCATTGCTTTCTCCTTCGCTATTCTGCGTCACTTGGCGTGCGCCAAGAGTAAACATAATCGGTCAGTTCGGTGGCTTTCGCCGCGTCGCCCATATCAAGAGGCATGCGGGTATCGATCATCACCGCCACTTCATCGGTCTCTTTTTTCTGATGTTTTTTGCCCGCGGCGAACGCTTTTGGGTGAGGGCCATGTGGGAAGCCACAAGGGTGTAGGGTCACCATGCCGGCATCAATGTTATCGCGGCTGAAAAAGTCACCTTGGTGATAGAAAAGCACCTCATCATAGTCATCGTTGTTGTGGTAGAAAGGCACCTTCAGTGCGCCAGGATCCGACTCGATTGGGCGGGGGACAAAGGTGCAAATCACAAAACCTTGCGCGACAAAGGTGGTGTGTGCGGATGGCGGTAAGTGATAACGATGGCTCATCAACGGGCGGATATCTCGCCAGTTGAGTCGGAATACAGTGAGGTTGCCCTTCCAGCCCACAGCATCGAGTGGGTTATAAGGATAAGTGACGCGGTTAAGCTGTTGGCGCGATTTGATCATCACCTGCCAGCTTTCGTTATCGGATTGCTGGGCTTTAAAGCTATCGTCAATGCGTGCATGTTCTAACACCGCAGGGTCAAACACCGCATGTTCGCCGACAATGCCTCGTTCGGCGCTCATGTAGGAGCCATGTGTCGCTTCAATCATCAGCAAGGTGGTGGCCTCATCCGGCACCAGGCGCCAGCTGGTGGCGCGAGGAACGATCAAATAATCGCCTTTGGTGTAGCGCAAGTGGCCATAATCGCAATACAGCGAGCCCTCGCCCTGATGGACAAACAAGCAATCGTCGCCATCGCTGTTGCGCACCAGATAAGACATGGCGGTATCGGTGCGCCATAAGCGAACCTGAACGTTGGCATTGGATAACAGCACAGGGGCATCCATTGGCGACGTGCCTTGAGTTTCAACTCGGTTGGTGTCAAACGCATGCGGTCGCAATGGGCCTTCCCACTCGCTCCAGCCCGTCGGGGGATGGCGGTGATACATATGACTGGCCGGGCCAAAAAAGCCTTCCTTGCCACACTCGCGCTCGTAGGTTCCCTCGGGAAAGTCGCAGTGGGCTTGACGTGAGGCATCCCCTTCACGAATGGGGAATGAAAACCACTTTCGCATAACTCGCTCCTTGTGCTGGGCGGCCGTGCTCACCGGGACGGCCAAATAGTTTCAAAAGAAACAATCTATCCGTTTATACTAGCGATCAGAGACGAGAAAAAGCAACGTTCTGTTAACAAATATTTTACCTTATGTGTTCAGTATTTTTGCCGCCTAAAAATCATAAGTGTAAACAAAGCACTACCTTTGCATCTTATCGAAGCCTCTCGTAAAGTAGGTTATATGATTTCATTTGAAACTAACTGATATGACCCTTCCTCATTTAGCGCTCGATAGCTTTTTGCCTTATAAGTTGGTCCACACGGCGGAGTTAGTTGCCGACAGTCTTGCGGCACGTTATGAAGCAGAGTTTGGATTGTCGCGTCCAGAATGGCGCGTGCTGGCCTCTTTGGGCGCACGTGATGGCGTGATGGCGAAAGATTTAGCCGCAGAAACGCGGTTGGATAAAGTAAAAGTGTCGCGCTTGCTTACTCGTTTAGAGCGGCATCAGTTGGTAGAGCGACGCGCGTGCCAAGGTGATCAGCGCGCCGCGTTAGTCCATTTGACCGACAAAGGCCGCACCCATTATCAGACCATTGTTCCCAAGGTGCTGGAGTGGGAAAAAGCCATGCTCGAGGGACTCAGTGCGGCGCAGTATCAAGCGCTTTATCAGGCGTTAGATGCGTTGCAGCACCGCGTTCATGAGCTGGCTCAGACGGACAGTGACGCCGCGAGTGTCTGACGGCGCAGCACCACGGCATACAGGTACGCCATAATACCGGCCAGTAGATTGGCAATGGCGATTCCCGCAAACAGGCCATGGGTGCCGTTGACCATGCCGCCCAGCCATGCACAGGGCACTAAGAAGACAAACAAACGCACTAGGTTGCAGGCGAACGAATGTAGCGAACGCTTCATGGCATTCAGGCCACCGACCAATAACATCAAGGTGCCTTGTAAGCCGTAACTGGCCGGGACCACCATTAAATAGTGGGCAATTTCTTGTTGAACCCGCACATCGTCACTGAATACATCCGCAATCAGATCGATAAAAGGCCACAGCGACAAGTACAAGGCAAACTGAAACAAGATGGCAAAGCGCATCGCGCTAAACAGCGCTTGAAAGGCCCGTTGATGGTATTGCGCACCAAAGTTTTGCGACATTAAGGGCGTGAGCGATGACGTCATCGCCATCATCACAATTAATAAAATGGCTTCAATACGCTGAGCGGCGCCATAGGCGGCAACGCTTTCTGTTCCCTGTGAGGCGAGCATCATCATTAAAATGGCGCCTGCGGCTGGGTTTAAGGCATTGGTCATTCCAGCCGGCATGCCAATTTTGAGGATCTGACGCACGTCAGTCGCTAGCTTGGTCCATTGCGGCGCCATCAGCAGTCGCTCACGGCGAATTAGTATACTCAGTGCGGCTATTAATGCGCCGGCCCAGCTGACGGCACTGGCGATGGCCGCCCCTTGCACACCCAGCTCGGGGAATGGACCCAAGCCAAAAATCAGTAAGGGGTCGAGCACGCCATTAATGACACCAGAGATCATCATGATTTTCGCCGGCGTTTTCGTGTCACCCGTGGCACGGATAGCCGCGTTCCCCGCCATCGGCACGACGAGTAATGGAATGGTGAGGTACCACACCTGCATATAATCGTGGATTAACGGCAATAAGTTGTCGCTAGCCCCCAACGCTGAGAATACTGGGTTAATGGTGGCGGCCCCTAACCAACCGACGGCCATCACCATGAATACCGCCAAGATCAAACCATGACTCGAGACCCGCGCAGCATCTTGATGATCGCCTTGGCCGAGTAATCGCGCTACCAAGGCGGCAATGCCGACCCCTAATCCGAGCGTGATGGAGTTAACCGCAAAGGTGATGGGAAAGGTGAAGCTCACCGCGGCTAATGCTTCCGTGCCAAGCAGTGAAATAAAGAAGGTATCCACCACATTGAACATGATGATCGCAAATAGCCCAAATACCATGGGGACGGTCATCTTACGCAATGTGAGGTTGATCGGGGCGGACAGCAGCCCGTGTTTGTCGTTCATAATCTCTGATCACTGGGTTGGGACGGCTTACCCTAGCGGATCGCACCTAGGTGAGGAAGCTGCCGGGTAAAAAAAATCAAAAAAATTGCTGTAAAACCCTTGGGAAAGAAAAAGGGCGTCCCCACATAGGGAGTTACATCAGGAACCGGACGCATGAACGGCCTGTGTGCATACTTACTTCATCAAACGGAACATCATTACTAATTCAGGAGACGACCGATGAACATTCGTCCACTACATGATCGCGTTATCGTTGAGCGCCAAGAAGCTGAGTCTAAATCAGCAGGCGGCATCGTGTTAACTGGTTCTGCTGCAGAAAAGTCTACTCGCGGTAAAGTACTGGCGGTAGGCAATGGCCGTATTCTTGAAAACGGCAACGTGCAGCCATTGGACGTTAAAGTGGGTGACACTGTTATCTTCTCTGAAGGCTTCGGTACTAAGAGTGAAAAAATCGACGGTAAAGAAGTCCTGATCCTGTCAGAAAGCGACATTATGGCAATCGTTGAGTAATTCATTTCACCTCCAATCAAGAACGTAAGAAAGGAATAGAATCATGGCTGCTAAAGACGTTAAATTTAGTGACGACGCGCGCGCGAAAATGCTCGAAGGTGTGAATGTTCTGGCGGATGCCGTGAAAGTCACACTAGGCCCTAAAGGTCGTAACGTTGTTCTAGACAAATCATTCGGTGCGCCAACCATCACCAAAGACGGCGTGTCTGTTGCCCGTGAAATCGAGCTGGAAGACAAGTTCCAGAACATGGGCGCACAAATGGTAAAAGAAGTCGCTTCACAAGCAAATGATGCGGCAGGTGACGGTACGACCACTGCAACTGTATTGGCGCAATCTATCGTCAATGAAGGCTTGAAAGCGGTTGCAGCGGGCATGAACCCAATGGATCTGAAGCGTGGTATCGACAAAGCGGTGGTTGCTGCGGTTGAAGAGCTGAAAAAACTGTCTTCACCTTGCTCAACCAGCAACGCGATCGCTCAGGTGGGTACTATCTCTGCCAACTCAGATGAGACTGTGGGTAAGATCATTGCTGAAGCCATGGATAAAGTGGGTCGCGACGGTGTTATCACTGTTGAAGAAGGCCAATCTCTGCAAGACGAGCTGAGCGTTGTTGAAGGCATGCAGTTCGACCGTGGTTACCTGTCTCCTTACTTCATCAACAACCAAGAAGCTGGCAACGTTGAGCTGGATAACCCATTTATCCTGCTGATCGACAAAAAAGTGTCTAACATCCGTGAGCTGCTACCAACGCTAGAAGCGGTTTCTAAAGCCTCTCGTCCACTGTTGATCATCGCAGAAGATGTTGAAGGTGAAGCGCTGGCGACATTGGTTGTCAACAACATGCGCGGCATCGTGAAAGTTGCTGCGGTGAAAGCGCCTGGCTTTGGTGATCGTCGTAAAGCGATGCTACAAGACATCGCGACACTGACTGCTGGTACCGTGATCTCAGAAGAGATTGGCATGGAACTGGAGAAAGTGACGCTGGAAGATCTAGGGCAAGCTAAGCGTGTCACTGTCACTAAAGACAACACCACCATTATCGACGGTGTTGGTGAAGAAGCCTCTATCGAAGCGCGTGTTGCTCAAATTCGTCAACAAATCGAAGAAGCGAGCTCAGACTACGACAAAGAAAAACTGCAAGAGCGCGTCGCCAAACTGGCTGGCGGTGTTGCAGTAATCAAAGTCGGTGCGGCGACTGAAGTTGAGATGAAAGAGAAGAAAGACCGCGTTGAAGATGCTCTGCACGCGACTCGTGCGGCAGTGGAAGAAGGCGTGGTTGCCGGTGGTGGCGTTGCGCTTATCCGTGCCGCTAGCAAAGTTGGCGAGCTGAAAGGCGATAACGAAGAGCAAAACGTCGGTATCCGTGTTGCACTGCGCGCCATGGAAGCGCCTATTCGTCAAATCGCGACTAACGCGGGTGACGAAGATTCAGTGGTTGCGAACAATGTGAAAGCAGGTGACGGTAACTATGGTTACAACGCCGCAACCGGTGAATACGGTGACATGATCGAAATGGGTATTCTTGACCCAACCAAAGTGACTCGTAGTGCACTGCAGTTTGCTGCCTCTGTTGCTGGTCTAATGATCACCACCGAAGCAATGGTTACTGACTTGCCACAAAAAGACGGCGGTGCAGATATGGGCGCTGCTGGTATGGGTGGCATGGGCGGTATGGGCGGCATGATGTAATTGCCCTTACCCTGAAAAAGAAAAACCCAGCTTCGGCTGGGTTTTTTGTTTTAGCTCGACCGTAAGTGGGCGTGATGACTAGTGCGGAGACGCAGATGAAAATAAATTCATCACGGCCACACCGGCAACAATCAGTGCCATTCCAATCACCGCAGGCGTATCAAGTTTCTGACCGAAGACCAACCAACCAATGAGCGCTATCAAAGTCACACCGGCGCCAGCCCAGATGGCATAAGCAATGCCCACAGGGATCGCTCGGAGTGTTAGCGCAAGCAAATAGAAGGAAAAACTGTATCCCACCACCACTAATACGGAAGGGACGAGCTTAGAAAAGCCGTCACTGCTTTTGRGTGATGCGGTTGCAATCACCTCTGCCACGATGGCAAACCCCAGAAAAAGCCAATGCTTCATATCGATGACTCCCTAGTGAGAAACAGAGCGACTATGCTACCAGCCCGAATGTATGATGTATGCCACATTTTATGGAAAGAGCAGAGGGTGGGTACTATAATAGGAAGCTTGGTAAGCGAAAGTGGGACGGTTTTTGCTGGTTTATTAAACAAAACGACCGTTTTTGTTCACTTTTTGCGCTAACGAAAAGTTTTTTGCAAAAAGGGGTTGCGGGAAAAACTGAAATCTCTATACTGCGCTTCCTGTCGACGGGGCAATGAGACGCAAGTCACGAAATGCCGACCACTAAATCGACACGCTCTTTAACAATTTGACCTATGCAATCTGTGTGGGCACTCGTTGAGAATAGACAAAAAGATTTATTCGATGAACTGAGTGACCAAACGACAACTTTTACAGTTGTTCGGCACAGTCAATTCGTTTTTCTCTTCGGAGATAAACAGTAATCAGTATTCATTGAGCTGAAACTTCGGTTTCGAAAAAAAACTTTAATTGAAGAGTTTGATCATGGCTCAGATTGAACGCTGGCGGCAGGCCTAACACATGCAAGTCGAGCGGAAACGGCAGTATTGAAGCTTCGGTGGATTTACTGGACGTCGAGCGGCGGACGGGTGAGTAACGGCTGGGAACCTGCCCTGACGAGGGGGATAACCGTTGGAAACGACGGCTAATACCGC